>NZ_DATGNR010000016.1:0-7466 GCF_035306605.1 Xanthomarina sp.
TTTTCATCGTTAAAGTGCAAACAACCTAAGATAATACATCATAAATTTTACGGATTAGTTTACGGTGAAGGATTTGGAATACTAGAATGTACTTTTTCAATAGCTTGAAGACATTTGGACGATAAACTTAAATCCACACTAGCTATATTTTCTTCAAGTTGCTTTAAGTTTGTAGCTCCTATTATGGTGCTAGTTACAAAAGGTTGTTGAGTAACAAACGCTAAGGACATTTGTGCTAAAGACATCTTATTGTCTTCCGCTAGTTTCAAATAAGCTTTTGTTGCTTGAGTAGCACGCTCCGAACTATATCTAGTATACCTAGAAAACATGTTAAGCCTGGAGTTTTCTGAGTCGGTTCCTTTAATATACTTGCCAGACAATACACCAAATGCCATTGGCGAGTAAGCCAAAAGACCAAGATTTTCTCTTATAGAGATTTCTGCCAAATCACCTTCAAACATACGATTAAGCAAAGAATACGCATTTTGAATTGTAATCATTCGAGGCAAATGATTTATTTTAGATTCTTCTAAATAACGCATAGCTCCCCAAGCTTTTTCATTTGAAATTCCGATATGACGTACTTTACCCTCCTTAATAATACCGTCGAAAGTATGAAGAATTTCATTAAAGTTATCGGTCCAAGAATCATCAGGATTATGTTTATAATCTCTAACCCCAAATGTATTGGTTTGACGTTCTGGCCAATGAAGTTGGTACAAATCTATATAATCCGTTTGAAGTCTTTTTAAGCTTTGATTTACGGCATCTTTTAGTGCTTCTGGACTAAAACCATTGGTTCTAATATGTGCTGTATAATCTCCAGGACCTGCAATTTTAGTGGCTAAAACTACTTGATCTCTCTTTCCCGATTTCTTAAACCAATTCCCGATAATTTGCTCAGTTTTAGAATAGGTTTCTGCCGTTGCCGGAACTGGATACATTTCAGCACAATCGAAAAAATTAACACCCCTGTCAGTAGCAAAACTCATTTGAGCAAAACCTTCTTCTTCGGTGTTTTGGTTACCCCAAGTCATGGTCCCTAAACAAAGCTTACTTACTTTAATATTAGTATGTGGTAATGTGGTGTATTTCATCTTTATACAACAATTAAAATTAGTTTATATTTCCTAATTAAACATATAACTCATTCATTATTTTCTTGAGGGAGTTCCTTGTCCTTGATAAAATAATATTAGAAGACACATACGTTCTAGATTATCCCTGTCAAATATTAAGGTTCTATATGTTACTAATTTGCTAATTAAAAGTTGCTAAATTATAAAGAAAACTCGAGTTAGAAAGCTCCTATTCCTAGCATTATCCAAATCCACTCTGCCAATAGATTTTGTTTTATTCAAAATAGGTTCAAATTAGTAAACAAAAGATTTTTAGATGAAGCCCTTTCTCAACTAGACTCATATCTCTCACATTTTGAAGAATAGTAAATCTCGACATTACAGCACTTTCATTTATACTACCAACAAGAGATAGATTGAGAAATTAACAACCTAAGACGATTTCGTTTTTAACTATTTAATATAAAAAACGCGATTCTTTCGAATCGCGTTTAAACATTTAAATGTCGTTAAGCAGCTTCGTTATTTCATCCAGCTTTGGAGTTAGAATAACTTCTATTCGTCTATTTTTAGCTTTACCTTCTGAAGTTTCGTTAGATGCAATAGGTGCAAATTCTCCTCTTCCTGCTGCCGTTAGATTTTCAGGATTAATATTTGAATTTTGTCTTAAAATCTCAACAATTGCTGTTGCTCTTTTGGTTGATAGATCCCAGTTTCCTTTCATGATTCCATTTCCTGAATAAGGAACATTATCTGTATGCCCTTCAATTAACACATTAATATCTGGATTATCAGCCAATACAGACCCCAATTGATTAACCGCTTTTGCCCCTTCAACACCAACAGCCCAACTACCAGATTGGAACAGTAATTTATTTTCCATAGACACATAAACCTTTCCATCGCGTTGAACAACAGTCAATCCCTTTCCTTCAAAATCGACTAGAGCTCTAGATATTGCGTTTTTCAATTCTGTCATGGCAGCGTCTTTAGCCGCAATTACGCTTTCTAATTCTGCTACACGATTTGAACGAGCCTCTAGTTCTTTTTTCAAAGCTTCCAATCTTGTGTTTTCAGTTTCAAGCGCTTGTTCTTTTGCTTCTAAGCGAGCCAATAATTCTCTATTTTTTTGAACATTTTCTGCAATGGCTGATGAACTGTTTTTCTCTAAAGCATCATAAGAAGCTTTTAAGTTATCAAAATTTGCCTTTTTTGAAGCATAATCTGCTTGCAACTTATCACGCTCAGCAATGGCTTCATTATAGGCTTTTTGCAATTGAGTTAATTCATTTTGAGCGGCATTCTTCTCGCTGTTTAATGTTTTATTATCACTTTTCAACTCTCTGTTTTCATCCTTTAAAGTCGCATACTTATTTTCTAAATCTTTATAGACTTTGGGAGACACACAAGCACTTACTAATACTGTAGAAAGCGCTAAAATTAAGATTCTGTTTTTCATTATTTATAATTGGGTTAATTTATGAAGGGATGTTGATAACGATTTTTTAATCCAATATTTAATTGTTTTCTATTTCAACTAATATCGGACAATGGTCGCTATGCACGGCATCTTTAAGTATAACGGCTCTTTTTATCTTTTCTTGTAGCGGTTTTGAAACCATCGTGTAATCTATTCGCCATCCTTTGTTATTAGCTCTAGCATTGGCACGATAACTCCACCAGCTATATTCTTGTTTTTCAGGATGTAAATATCGGAAAGCATCTATAAAATCGTTATCGATAAATTGTCCTAACCAAGCGCGTTCTTCTGGTAAAAAACCAGAAACTCCTTTCATTTTCGGATTATGAATATCAATTTCCTGATGACAAATATTATAATCGCCACAAATAACAAGGTTTGGGATTTCTTGTTTCAAATTATTAACATAATCTTGAAACATATCCATATAATCAAATTTATGCTGTAAACGGGCATCGTTGGTTCCAGATGGTAAATACAAACTCATAACTGAAACACCATCAAAGTCTACACGTAGATTTCTTCCTTCAAAATCCATAGATTCTATGCCTGTACCATATTCTACATGGTTGGGTTTTATTTTAGACAAGATTGCCACTCCACTGTAGCCTTTTTTCTGAGCGCTAAACCAATAGTGATGTGGGTATCCTGCCTCTTCAAAAACACTTAAATCCAACTGCTCTTTCATTGCTTTAATTTCCTGCAAGCAAATAACATCCGGATTTGCGGCTTTTAACCAATCTATAAATCCTTTGCTTATTGCTGCACGAATGCCGTTAACGTTATAAGAAATTATCTTCATATCTGCTTTTAAAAGGGTTAAGTGTAATCTTTTTAATACTTTGGTTTATAACTAGCTTTATTAAATAAAGCCAAGTAATTTCAGCTAAAATAAATAATGCTTTACATTTACACTATTATTTAAATCCGTTTTAACAAAAGCTGTCAACAAAATATTTTAATTGATATGTAGTTTAATACTTCATGAGGTTTACACTGATTTTTTTATCCATGCTTTTTGGGTTTTCGGCTTTAGCCCAAACCCCAGAATCTAACTACAGAACAAAAACGGTTGCTGTTAAAGATTCTGTTGCTATAGATAGTGTAAGTATCAATTCTAATTTTTTGACATTGAAAAAAAAAGACGGTTCGTTTGTGGACGATTCCTTTTATTCTGTTGATTACAAAAAGGCTATAATTACTTTTATTAAACCCATTGATGCAGATTCTCTTATAGTCAACTACCTAAAGTATCCTGAATACTTAACTAGAACTTACAAACAAATTGACGACGGTATTATTGTTGAAAACACAAATAACCTTGCCAAACTCTATAAACTTTCACAACCTAACGAAAAGCAAAATTTTACTCCGTTTGATGGATTATCAACCTCGGGAAGTATTTCTCGTGGTGTAGTTATTGGCAATAACCAAAACTCAGTTTTGAATAGTGAGTTAGACCTTCAAATAACCGGGAAGTTAAGCGACAAGGTCTCTTTAAGAGCATCTATCCAAGACGCGAATGTACCCTTACAAGAAAGTGGTTATTCCCAGCGCTTGGATGAATTTGATCAGGTATTCATTGAATTATTTAGTGATAATTGGAAAATCAGAGCTGGAGATATCGACCTGACCAACCCAAATTCCTATTTTGCCAATTTCAACAAACGAGTACAAGGTTTATCGGTTGGGGCTACCCTACATCATTCAGATTCTAAAACTAATTTATTTGCATCTGGTGCAATGGTTAGGGGGCAGTTTACAAGCAGTCAATTTACAGCTCAGGAAGGCAATCAAGGTCCCTATAAATTAAAAGGACCTAATCAAGAATTATACGTACTTATTGTTTCAGGTAGCGAAACCGTTTATGTAAATGGCGTTCCTTTGAAACGAGGAGAATCCAACGATTATATAATCGATTATAATGCAGGTGAAATTATTTTTAACTCCACGTTTCCGGTAACTTCTGAAATGCGCGTAACCGTAGACTACCAATATAGTGAAAGAAATTACTCCCGTTTGATGGTTTTTGGAGGAGGAAGATATGAAAGTGAGAATCTAAATCTTGGTGTTTCAATATACAGCGAAAACGACTCGAAAAACAATCCACTCCAACAAAATCTGTCTTCCGAACAAGTTCAAATTTTAGCCAATGCTGGAGATGACAGAACGCAAATGGTTGCCCCTTCAATTGCGCCAGAACCCTATAATGAAAATAGAATTCTATATAAAAAGGTGCTGATTAATGGTGTAGAAGCATTGGTTTTTTCTAATGACCCAAACGACGAACTTTATAGTGCCCGATTTACCCTTGTAGGAGATAATTTAGGGAATTATGTTGTAAGTAGTATAAACGCCATAAGTACTATATACGAATATGTTGAACCTATTTCCGGAGTGCCTCAAGGAAATTATGAGCCGGTTTTTCAACTAATCGCGCCAACTAAATTACAAATGGCAATAGTTAATGGCGATTACAAACCTAGCGGTAAAACAGATATTAGTTTTGAGGCCGCAGTAAGCAAAAATGATTTAAACCTATTCTCCACTTTAGACGACAGCAATAACGATGGTTTTGCAGGAAAACTAAAGGTAAATCAAGCAATAATCAAACAAGATAGTTTGTGGAATTTGGAGGTTTTTGCCGACATTGACTATATCCAAGAGGATTTTCGTTCGATACAACGTATTTACAAAGCCGAATTTAATCGAGATTGGAACTTAGGAAATTCAACAAACCAAAACACATCATTAAATCCTGGCACTCAAACCCTAACTAAAACAGGAATACAAGTATTTCATAATAAAAAAGGTAGAGCAAGCTACGAGTTTGAATATTTAAATTATTCTAAAAGTTTTAATGGGAATAGGCATATTGTTTCAGCTGATTTTATGCTTAACAACTGGCAAATCATATCCCAATCAAGCATGCTAAACACTTCATATACCACAAATAACTCGGCGTTTTTTAGAACTTACAATGTCCTAACCTATAGTTTCAACAAAGCATGGACAGGAACCAGGTTGGCTATGGAAGATAACCAACAAAAAGTAAACTCGACAAATGCTTACACCCCATTAAGTCAGAAATTCAAATCGCACGAAGTATTTACAGGTGTTGGAGATAGCACCAAAGTATTTGCCGAAATAGGTTATAAATATCGTGTGAATGATAGTTTAAGAAACAACCAATTACAAAAAGTTAATTCATCTAACACCTATTATTTAGACTCTCGGATTATTCAAAATGAACAAACCAATTTATCGCTATACGCCAATTATAGAGTTTTAAATAGTGCTGATGAGACCATAGAAGATGAACGCTCCTTGAACTCAAGAATTCAATTTAGTCAACGTTTCTTTAAACAATTCTTTTTATGGAATACTGTTTACGAAACAAATTCAGGTACGCTACCGCAACAAGAATTCACTTTTGTAGAAGTAGAACCTGGGCAAGGAAATTATATGTGGATTGACTACAACGAAAACGGCATTCAAGAATTGGAGGAATTTGAAATTGCACAATTTCAAGATCAAGGAAAATATATTCGAGTGTTGCTTCCAAATCAGGTATTTATAAAAACGCATCAAAATAGATTAAGTCAAACGTTAACCATTAACCCTCAACCATGGTCGAGTGAAGCTAGTGGAATTAAAAAGGTACTTTCTCATTTCCATAATCAAACCTCATATTTGGTAGACAGCAAAAATAAGAGAGAAGGAAACAGTATTAATTTAAATCCGTTTTATCGAGACGGAGAAAACGAATTAGGGTTGCAACTGAACCTCAGAAACGTCCTGTTTTTTAATCGCGGAAAGCAACATTACACAACCTCTTACACCTTTCTAAAAAACAACTCAAAAAACAATTTAACTATTGGTTTTATTGAAAATGCTATAGTTAGTCACAGCTTGTTATTCAATCATAAGTTCGCAACTAGTTGGCTGATTAATTTTCAAACCAGCTTTAACAACAATGAAAGTTTTAGTGAAAATTTCAGCAGTAAAAATTATGATATTGATGAAACCAAAATAAATCCGAAGTTATCTTATTTATTAAATGACCATACGCGATTTGATATTTTTTATCAGTACACAAACAAGCACAACACTATTGCTAGTTTAGAAACCTTGAAACAACAAAAATATGGAGCTTCTTTTTCGTTTGCGAATATTCAAAGCATGTCCATAATTGGAGAGTTTAATTACTTTGAAAACAACTTCAAGGGCGGAGCAAATACACCGGTTGCCTACCAAATGATGGAAGGTTTACAGCCAGGAAAAAACTATACTTGGAGTTTATTAGGACAAAAGAAAATAACCTCATTTTTAGACCTAAACCTCAACTATTTAGGAAGAAAAAGCGAAACTAGCAAAGTAATTCATACAGGAAGTATTCAGTTAAAAGCCTATTTTTAATTATGTAATAATGGTTACTAACCAAATGGTTATATTTTTGTAACTTTGTATCTTATATGAACAAACTTGTAGCCATAACATATTCAGTTTTAATTCTTGTACAGAGTTTTAACTTTGGTTTTGAAGATCTTTCAAGACTGGGTGTTTTAATGGAGCATGCCGAATATCATCAAAAAACTTATGGCGACTCGTTTTTTGATTTTATATCCGAACATTATGGCGATGCCAAGTTCCAGCATGAAAACGAGCATAAGGAACATGAGGATTTACCTTTTAAACATAATCAAACCTGTTGCCATACCAGTGTTTCTTTTACAGTTCCCAATATAAACGTCACTTTGGAATACCCACCTTTTGTTGAAATTCCTTGTAACTTCTTTTATAAAGAATCTATCTCTCTATTTGAAAAATCAGCTGTTTTTCAACCTCCTAAATTCGCATAATTCACCCGTAATCTAAGTTCATTTTAAAAGCTATTTCTTAATGGC
>NZ_DATGNR010000017.1:0-44779 GCF_035306605.1 Xanthomarina sp.
AAAGGCGTTACCGTAAAGTAACACCTTTTATATATTAACAATTGTTAATCATTATCTTTTATGACTTGGATCAGAAGACACAGATATTTTCTTTCTTCCTTTAGCTCTTCTACGAGCTAATACTTTTCTACCATTGGCAGAAGCCATTCTTTCACGGAAGCCATGTTTATTTTTTCTCTTTCTCTTTGACGGCTGAAATGTTCTTTTACTCATTACTTATATCTTTAAAATCTTCTTTATTATCTAAATAACTTGTTTTGTCCCTATGTCTAAAACTGGGGGCAAATATACGAAGCCTTTTTTATTTCACAAACCTTATTTTAAAAATATTTTTTCAATAAAAATTTAGTTTCTTTGCAGTATCAAAATAACTCGTTTAAAATGAACCTTTTTGTTCTTAGATTATCACTTTGTTTTCTGCTGTTTTCAAAAGTTATATTTGCTCAGGAAACCTTAGAATACAAGCTTAATATTGGTGATAATCTGACAATTACACAAATTGCCACACAAGAAATTGTGCAAAACATGAATGGCTCTAAGCATGAAATGTTTAACAATTTAGAATGTGATTTTAATTTAATTGTCATAGCAAAAACAGACAGTTCATATGTCATTAATTTTAGTTTTAAACGACTAAAAATGAAATCCACATCAAATATTTATGGTGAATTGATGAATGTGGACACAAATACGAAGATAAAAGAAGGCGATTTTGAAGCTAAAATGTTCACTGAGTTAACTAATTCCATTTTGAAAATGGAAATGCTAAAAACAGGACAAATAATCAATGTTACTGGTACAGAGGCCATGATAAAAAAAATGGTTAATAAATCTGGAATTGAAGATGTTTTCACTAAAGAACTTCTGTTTGAATCGATTAAAAAAGAATATGGTAACGAAAGTCTTTCAAGAAGCTTTGAACAAATGACCTATTGTTATCCAAAAAAGAAAGTTTCGGTTGGTGACCAATGGACAAATAGTATTGCTGGAAATGTTAAAGCCAAAAACAATTGGACTTTACAAGAAATGAATAAAAATATTGTTTTAAGTGGCACAAGCAACATCAGCATGAATTCTCAAGAAGAATTATACATCATGAAATTGAAAGGCACACAAGAAACCCAAGTTATTGCTAATAAAAAATCAGGTTTCCCTGAACTAATAATCATTAACTCCAATACCAAAGGAACATCCGTAACGGACCAAATAAACAAACAAGAAATACCAACAACAATTATATCTAAAACAACTTATAAAACTAAAAAACATGTACAATAAAGTATTTAAATTAATTATTGCAGGATTAATAATTGCTTATGCTATTTACCAATTTATAGAAGGATTTATAGGCAATGGTATTATGTACCTTCTTTTATCTACAATTTTTATTTTTCTGTATTTTAAAAACGAAATCATTTTATTGGCCTTTTTGCGTTTACGAAAACAAGATTTTCCAGGTGCGAAAAAGTGGTTGGATAAAATAAAAAATCCTGAAACCGCTTTGGTGAAAAAACAACAAGGTTATTATAATTATCTTAATGGAATTATGGTTTCTCAAGAAAACATGAACGAAGCTGAACGCTACTTTAAAAAAGCCGTAACTCTAGGTCTATCAATGGATCATGATTTAGCAATGGCAAAATTAAATTTAGCAGGAATAGCTTTTAGTAAAAGAAGAAAAACAGAAGCTCAATTACTTTTAAGTGAAGCTCAAAAACTAGACAAACGAAATATGCTTACCGAACAGATTAAAATGATGAAAGACAATATGAAGAAAGCTCAAATGCCTAATCAACATTTTGGTGGACATAGACAACAACGTGCTGGTAAACGCAGATAGTTTATTAATATACTTAAAAAGCCATAAAGCAAAAAGCTTAACTCCAATTAAAAGAGTTAAGCTTTTTTTATGCTAAACATTTAAGCTAATATTAATTTGTTTTATAATATCCTTCCTTAGGAATTTCAATATGATATTCTTTTTGTGTCCGGTTATTTAAATGAGGTTCTCTTAACCAAGGATTATGGATTTTCAAAATTTTGTAGTTAATTCCATGGTCCTTTGCAAAAGAAGCAAAGTCTGAAATAGGCTTATCAACTTTCACTTTATAAGTTGGAATTTCTTTATACAAATCTTTCTCTCTAAAGTTAAAGCCATATTTATCCGGATTCGATAAAATTTCCTTTAAAGCTACAATTCTAAATAAATACCTTCCAGTTTCTTCCCCCAATAACAAATCATAATAATCTGTAACTCCTTGCTCTTTTAAACGTCTTGAAACCCCATAATTGCCAGCATTATAAGCTGCTGCCGCTAAGGTCCAAGATCCTAATTCTTCTTTAGATTTTTTTAAATATTGGCAGGCCACTTCAGTAGATTTTTCTAAATGGTATCGTTCATCAACATTTTCATTAATTTCCATGCCGTACTCCTTCCCTGTTGCCGGCATAATTTGCCAAACACCTCGTGCTCCCGCTGGAGAAACAACGTTAACCAAACCACTTTCTATAACTGCTAGGTATTTAAAATCTTCTGGAACACCATGTTTTTTTAGTATAGGCTCTATAATTGGGAAATACTTATTAGCTCGTTTAAACATTAATAAACCGTTAGATTGCCAATAGGTGTTTACCAAAAGCTCTCTGTCCATACGTTCATAAACATCCGGATCGTGCAACGGAAGTTCCTCGCCAGCAAAATTTAAATCATCTGGAATTTGAAGTGCATAAACATTATAATCGTTTATTAATTTCTTTTCAAAATTTTCATCTGTTGGTGCATCTTGCATCGCATAAACGAAAACCATCATTAAACTAGCTAATCCAATAAAAGCCAATGTATTTCTAACCCAATTCATCCTATGTAGTTTTTATAAATTTACTAAAACTATAGCAATTTTTAAGCCAATTTTTCCTCCAAAATTAACTTTGGTAAATTTTCATTAAACCATTTATATCTATTAATAATCATAACGTGAGTTCCTCCTTTTATTGTAATACAGTTACCAATATGTTTATGTGGAAAAACAGGGTCTTTTTCTCCATGAATATGTATAGTTCCTTGGATTGGTTCTTTCTGGTTCCAACAAACAACTTGTTTAAATGCCCAGCTTAAATAATACTTATCGGTTACTGACAGGTATTTCTTATACAAGGCTAACCGCTTTTTTATGGTAGTAGCGAAGGAATATTTAGCTAGAGTATCAAGATTACTTACCAAACTTGTAGGCATAAACTTATATGCTTTTGTAAATTTAGCTAATCTCATTCGTTTTGGTAACTCATACCTCGATTTTACACTCGAAATAATAATTAACTTTTTAACCCTCAAAAACTTACTCATTTCTTGTACAATAATACCACCAAAAGACACCCCTATTAACACTACATTATCATGTTTAATCAGTTCACTCATTCGCTTAGAATAGCTGTCAATCAACTCATTTTCAATAGGTAACAACCATTCTAACATATGCATTTTAAACTGGGTTTCAGGCAACTTAATATGTTCGAAAATTGAAGAGCTAGCTGCCATTCCAGGAACAAAATAAACATGTACTATATCTTGAGCCATAAGCATTTATGTAGTGAAACAATATTTTATATCGAAAAAATTTCGTAAATTTGCTTTACAAAACTATTGAAAAATAGTGCTTACTCCTAAATTCCTTTTAAATAAACACCTTCTTACTATGATTGAAGCATCTGAACTTATAGATAATGACTTTTTACGTCAATATGAGCTTAAAATTGATGAACATTTAGCTAAAATTGAATATTCACTACAAGAACGCAAAATATTTTTAACGAAGCTCATCATACCTGAAGAGATTAATTCTGAAGATTTTCAAAACAACTTTTTAGAAACTGTATTTAATGATATTCAAGAACGTAATTTAAGCGTAGTTCCTACTAGTCCGGAAATCGCTAAATTTGTTCGTAAAAACAGAAAATACAAACGTATGTTGCCTGTAGGGGTTAGAATATAATTCAAGCTCTAGAGTTAAACAAAAAAAATCCGAAACTTAATAGTTTCGGATTTTTTTTCAATTAACCAGTTCCTTTACAAATTCTATTCTAACTAGACCATCTTGGTCTATTTCTGTTAACTTTACTTCTTGTAAAGTGTTTACTAACTCAGGATTCCATGGATACTTCACCTTGACATAATTTTCGGTAAATCCATGAATATAGCCTTCTTTATTTTCATTTTCAAATAACACAGTTCTATGCTTTCCTAGTTGGCTTTCATAAAAAGCACGACGCTTTTTAACCGATAAGCCTCTCAACATTTTACTTCGTTTAGCTCTTGTTCTTTTAGAAACAACTCCATCCATAGTTGCTGCTACGGTATTATCTCTTTCAGAATAGGTAAAAACATGTAGATACGAGATGTCTAGCTCGTTTAAAAAATTGTATGTTTCTAAAAATAACTCATCTGTTTCACCAGGAAATCCAACAATCACATCAACTCCAATACAAGCATTTGGCATAGTTTCTTTAATCCTTGAAACACGATCAACATAAAGCTCCTTCATATACCTACGACGCATAAGTTTTAAAATGGTATTACTTCCACTTTGTAAAGGAATATGGAAATGAGGAACAAAGGTTTTACTTTTAGAAACAAAATCTATGGTTTCATTTTTTAGTAAATTAGGCTCTATGGAAGATATTCGTAATCTTTCAATTCCTTCTACTTCATCTAATCCTTTTACTAAATCCAAAAAAGTATGTTCGTGTTTTTTGTTTCCGAATTCACCTTTTCCGTAATCGCCAATATTTACACCGGTAAGTACAATTTCCTTGATATTCTTTTTTGAAATTTCTCTAGCGTTGTTAAGAACTCCTTGTAACGTGTCACTTCGTGAAATACCTCTAGCCAATGGAATTGTACAATAAGTACATTTATAATCGCAACCATCTTGTACTTTTAAAAACGCTCGAGTTCTATCTCCAAAAGAATAGCTTCCTACATAAAAATCTGCTTCGTCTATTTCACAGGAATGTACTTCTCCAAAGTCATTTTTAGACAAGTCGTTTAAATAATCTGTTATTTTAAATTTTTCAGTAGCACCTAAAACCAAATCCACTCCATCAACATCTGCCAATTCTTGTGGTTTTAATTGAGCATAACAACCTATAGCGGCTACAAAAGCATTTGGATTGTTTTTTTGAGCTTGTTTAACTATAGTTTTAAAACGTTTATCTGCGTTGTCGGTAACTGAACATGTATTTATAACGTAAATATCTGCAGGATCGTTAAAATCAACACGATCAAAACCTTCATCTTTAAAACTTCTAGCAATCGTTGATGTTTCCGAAAAATTAAGCTTACAGCCTAGTGTATAAAATGCGACTTTTTTTCTCATAAACAATTTGTATTTCCTTCACTTGGAAACGATTTGAAATTATGGACAGCTTTTAATTCAATTTCTTTAAAGCTGTACTGTTTTTGAAATAACATGATATCAACTCTTCATAAAGAGTTTGAATTTGCAAAATTAATGAAAAAGAGCGCTTTAAATTAATAAAGCGCTCCTTTTATTACACTAAACTAAAAAAATCAATTAATTCCTAATTATTTTTTTGGTTAAGCTACCTAAATCTGTAGTAACTTTTAGCAAGTAAACTCCAGACTCAAGATTAGTTAAATCTAAAGTGTTTGTATTGCCAGCCTTAATAACTTGTTTCCCTATAATATTGAAAAGCTCTGCACTTTTAATATTAGTAGAGGTTGAAACTTTTAAATTTATAAAATCATTTGTTGGGTTTGGATAAACAGAAACACTGTTTTCTAATGAATAATCATCTACACTTAATAAAAAGTCTCTAACTTCCATAACCAGGTGCATATCATTAAAGCCTATGGAGGCTAATGTTGAAGGAGTAGTTATACCACAACCAGCTGAGGAAATATAGCCTGGATTAGTTTGCCCATTTGGATTACTTCCAATTTGAAAACCAGTTGTATTATTTGGAGCAGTTCCACCAGACTCATTAGGAGTTTGTACCGCAAAAACCAATTGAGGAGCATTGACTGTAGCTGTAATTGGAACATCTACGATAGTTCCTGTAGCTGTATCATCTAAAGGCACTGAAACTCTAGCAATCTCTGTTAATGTTCCTGCAGGAAAAGCACCTCCAGTATTACTGTAAATAATAACATCAACTGCAAAATTAGGGGATGGATTTGATACTGCCTCTACACCAAAAGAAACTTCTAATACATTAAAAACAGAACCATAAGATGTGATGTCAAAAGCACGATAAAATGTATTATCAGAAACCACTCCACCTGCTGAACAGGAAACAGAGTTTAAACTAACAATTGAATTATCTGTACTTTGAGTCAAAGTGATTTGCCCAAAGGAAACCGTAGTAAGCAAAATAAATAATAATGGTAGAATGTAATTTTTTTTTCATAATTTTAGGGTTTAAATAGGTTAAATTCATCGAAATATAGACTTTTAATTTTATAAATGAAATACTTTCTCATACTTTTCCTACTTTTCTTTAATTGTAATTCAAAGGAAAAGAGCTCATTAAATGTATTCCGATATAACGAACATAAAAACATAGGCTCATTGGATCCAGCGTTTGCCAAGGACAATGCTGATATTTGGGCTGTCAATCAATTATTCAATGGATTAGTCCAAATGGATGAAGATTTGCATGTACAACCAAGCATTGCAAAATATTGGGAAATTTCAGACAATGCGCATACTTATACATTTACTTTAAGAACAGACGTTTATTTTCACAAACACTCATTATTTGGAAAGGATTCTACAAGAACTGTAAATGCTTCAGATTTTGAATATAGTTTTAACAGACTCTTGGATAAACAAGTTGCTTCCCCAGGAAGTTGGGTTTTAAATAAAGTAGTTAAATTTAATGCAATAAACGACACCACCTTTCAAATAAAATTAAAACAACCATTCCCTGCTTTTTTAGGACTTTTAACCATGAAATATTGTTCGGTTGTACCAAAAGAAATAGTAGAACATTATAAATCTGAATTCCGCTCAAATCCTATTGGAACAGGCCCGTTTAAATTTAAGCGTTGGGAAGAAAACATCAAATTGGTGTTTAGAAAGAATAATTTTTATTTTGAAACTGATCAGGAAGGAAATAAGTTACCATATTTAGAAGCTGTAGCTATAACATTTCTACCAGACAAACAGAGTGAATTTCTACAATTTTCTCAAGGAAACTTAGATTATGTATCTGGTTTGGACGCATCGTATAAAGATGAAATCCTTACGGCTAAAGGAGAACTTAGAGATATTTATGTGAACGATGTAAACATGATTAGAGGACCATATTTAAACACTGAATATCTTGCGTTTTATATGGATTCTGATATACCGGAAATCCAATCTTCTTTATTAAGAAAAGCAGTCAACTTAGGCTTTGACAGACATAAAATGATGGTGTACTTACGAAACGGCATTGGAAATCCTGCTTATGGAGGTTTTATTCCAAAAGGTTTGCCGGGCTATAAAGAAACCATAGGTTTTACCTATCAGCCAGTAAAAGCTAAAGACCTAATAGAGGAATTTAAAAAAGAAACAGGAATAATCAATCCTGAAATTACCATAACCACAACTAGTAATTATTTGAGTTTTTGCGAATACATCCAACGGGAATTACAAAAAATAGGGCTAAAAGTAAATGTTGACGTTATGCCTGCGGCAACCCTAAAAGACGCTAAAGCTAATGGAAAAATTGATATGTTTAGAGCTAGTTGGGTAGCCGATTACCCTGATGCAGAAAATTACCTATCCTTATATTACTCTAAGAATTTTGCTCCTAATGGACCAAATTACACTCATTTTAAAAATGAACAATTCGACTTATGGTACGAACAGGCATTTACCGAAACTAATACGATAGAAAGAGAAAAATTATATTCAAAAATGGATAGTTTGGTAATGGATCAAGCACCTATAGTCCCATTATTTTATGACGAAGTTGTCCGCTTTACAAGAAAAAACATAGAAGGCTTAGGTATTAACCCAATAAACTTATTGGATTTAAAACGTGCTTCAAAAACAAGTTCACTAAAATAACCCCTATTATAAAGCTACCATGATTATCTTGGTTAGAAAACTAATCTTCAAAAACACTTAGATTGTCCTTGTTTTCCACTTGAATTTTTTCTGTAACCAAACCTAAAATAATTAGGTAATGAGAAATACTATATAATAGTATCAATATCGCATTTTCTTTAACAAAACCCGTATTATAAAATATATCTAAAATAGCCATTGTTTCTGCTACAATAGATAGTGTAACTCCTATGGCTACAAGCAAATAGCTTCTATAATCTACTTCTGATTTTCTTAAATACACAAACTGCGCTATAATCATAGTCAAGAAAAGAAATAGCAATACAGGGATTAAAAAATAATCTAAATTGTCATAAATTAAATTAAATAACACGAGTATATATAAGAAACAAAAACTTAAAATAGGAAGCAATCTTATTAAATTAAAATCATTCTGATTAGAGAATCTAAATATGTAGAATATTTTAACCATGGTAAAACAAAAAATAGAGAAAGAAAGAAAAGTCACAACCTCCCTATAAACAACAAACATTTCACCAACTAGCAAAAACAACAAAGCCATAATTACATAGAACCGCCTATTCTTAGACTTTTCATTATTATTAATGATATAAAAAAGGAACAATAAAATTAACATTAAAGGTTTTGAAAAAAACCTAAAATTAATATTATCAAAATTGAGTTTTACAATTATATCTAATAAAAGTAGTGAGAAGTATAAAACTGAGAAGTAAAGTTTATTTTTTAAAATAAACATCATGTATGCGGCTATTAGTTTAACTACCTAAATTTAAGTAAATAAATTTTCTTTCTATCAAAAATCAGACAAGAAACTTATATACCAACAATTAAGGTTTAAAGTTAATTTATAAATTAAGGCTTGCCTGTATTCTAAATCATGAATATGAATAAGCCTTTTAAAATATTTTATTTATAAAGTTGTTCCTATTAACTATTACGAAACTTTTTAGTTTCATCAAAAATATGTTCTAAAATAGCAGCATCAACATCCGTAAACTCCACATTTCTTCTAGACATTACAACTTCAGCAACTTCAAAAGCTTTTTTGGTTAAATAAGTTGTAAATCCAGAACTTCCGCCCCAAGAAAAGCTTGGAACAAAATTCCTTGGAAATCCACTTCCAAAAATATTAGCACTAACACCAACTACAGTTCCTGTATTAAACATGGTATTAATACCGCATTTACTATGGTCACCCATCATTAAACCACAAAATTGCAGTCCGGTTCTTGCAAAACTTTCGGTTTCATAATCCCAAAGTCTTACCTCTGCATAATTATTTTTTAAATTAGAATTATTAGTATCGGCTCCCAAATTACACCATTCTCCAATAACAGAGTTTCCTAAAAATCCATCATGACCTTTGTTTGAGTATCCAAAAATAACAGAATTATTAACCTCACCTCCTACTTTACTATATGGTCCAACTGTTGTTGGTCCATAAATTTTTGCAGCTAGCTTTACTGTTGCTCCTTCGCATAAGGCAAAAGGACCACGAATTATACTGCCCTCCATAATTTCAGCATTCTTACCTATATAAATAGGACCATTTGTAGCATTAAGTGTTACAAATTCAAGCTTCGCTCCTTCTTCTATGAAAATAGAATCAGCTTTAATAGTATTTACCGACGTAGGAATAGGTTGAGATTCTCTATTATTAGTAAGCAAATCGAAATCTTCTTGAATGGCTTCTCCATTTTTCGAAAAAATATCCCAAGTATGTTCAATTTTTATTAAATCGTCATTATACTCAATTGCTTCATAATCATCAAAGTCAATATCATCTTGAGTATCTTTGGCGTAAAAAGCTATAACATCTTCATTATAAAATATAGCTTGATTCGCCTCTAAATTCTTAACCATTTCAGCCAAAGTTTGATTTGGTAAAAAGGAAGCATTTATCATGATGTTTTCGTCCATTTCAACCATAGGATATTTATCGGACAAATAATCTTCGGTAACTGTAGTGGTAGTGTAATCCAGATAAGCTTCCCATTTTTCCCTAATAGTTAAAATACCTATTCTTATATCTGCTACTGGACGAGTAAAAGTAAATGGCAATAAATTATTACGGGACGGACCATCAAATAGAATATAATTCATGATAAACTAAGAATTTTAGAGTGACTCCTTGCAATAATTAGAAAGGATTACATCAAAAGTAACTTAAATAAAGAAAACTAAAAAAGCCTTAGAGATAAATCTTAAGGCTTAATTGAAATATGTTGAAACTAAGTTTATTTTTTAAACTTAGCGTATTTAGTTTTAAATTTATCGATACGACCCGCAGTATCAATTAACTTAGATTTTCCAGTGTAAAATGGATGAGACGTTCTAGAAATCTCCATTTTAATTAATGGATATTCTACTCCATCAACTTCGATAGTTTCATTTGTGTTAGCAGTTGATTTTGTTAAAAACACGTCATCATTAGACATATCTTTAAACGCTACTAATCTATAATTTTCTGGATGTATACCTTTTTTCATCGCTAATTGCTTTAATTGTATTCTATTTTCGAGGTGCAAATTTAACCATTTTTTACTAATGGGCAATACTTTTGATTTTATTTTTCAATATTAATTATTTTTTAAAATTTTAGGTGTAACGTTTCACTATATTTGTTTACTAATTAACCGTAAAAATAATAAATTTTTAACCAATATGGAAACTTCAATTAAATCAAATTCAATTAACTATGGCTTATATTTAGGTGCCGCTCTATCTCTATTTACCGTTTTTGCCTACGCAGTAAATTTAGATTTATTTACTAAGTGGTGGTATGGTATAGCACTTATGATTTTAGTAATTGTTTTTGGTATCATTTCTAGCATGACTTCAAAAAAACTTAAAGGCGGGTTTATAAATTTTAAAGAAGCCTTTACTTCATACTTTATTGCTATTGCCTTAGGTATTGTAATAAGTTCAGTTGTAAGTTTCCTTGTATTTAATGTTATAGATCCTGAAGCTGCTAAACTTTTACAAGAAAAAATCTTGGATTCGCAAGTAACTATGATGCGCGGATTTGGTGCTCCTGAAGATGCTATAGCAGAAGTAGTTGAACAATTAGAAAAAGAAGAAAACATGTTTGCCTTATCTAAGGTCTTACAATCTATAGCATTTCAGTTAGTTGGATTTAGTGTTGTTGGACTTATTGTAGCGCTTGTAGTAAAAAAAGAAGATCCTCAAGCTTAAATAAATTCTTTACTTTTGAGCCTAGAATCTTGAAATTATATATATGAACATATCAGTAGTCATACCACTACTTAACGAACAAGAATCCTTAAAAGAATTACATGATTGGATTGCAAAAGTTATGCAATCCAATCATTTTTCTTATGAAATAATTTTTATTGATGATGGTAGTACAGACGACTCATGGAAAACAATAGAAGAATTAGCGCAAAAAAATTCTAACGTAAAAGGAATTCGGTTTTTAAGGAATTTTGGAAAGTCGCAAGCTTTACATGCCGGCTTTGAAAAAGCTCAAGGTGAAGTTATCATTACAATGGATGCAGATCTTCAAGACAACCCTGAAGAAATCCCTGAGCTGTACAACATGATTGTTTCCGAAAATTACGACATGGTTTCAGGATGGAAAAAGAAACGTTACGATTCTGTTCTTTCCAAAAACCTACCTTCCAAATTATTTAATTACGCAGCTCGAAAAACATCTGGTGTAAAACTAAACGACTTTAATTGCGGTTTAAAATCGTACCATAGAGATGTTGTTAAAAACATAGATGTTAATGGTGAAATGCACAGATACATTCCTGTTTTAGCAAAAAATGCTGGCTTTAATAAAATTGGTGAAAAAGTAGTGCAACATCAAGCTAGAAAATATGGCGAAACAAAATTTGGGATAGATAGATTTATTCATGGTTTCTTAGACCTTATTACTATTTGGTTCTTGTCTCGTTTTGGCCGTAGTCCTATGCATCTTTTCGGTGCTTTAGGTGTTCTAATGTTCGCTATAGGCTTTGTTTTTGCTACTTATCTTGGTGTAGATAAACTTTTCTTACATCCAGACGGACGCTTAATCACTCAACGTCCACAGTTTTATATTGCACTAGTAACCATGATTATTGGAACCCAATTTTTTGTAGCTGGTTTTTTAGGTGAAATTATACTTAGAACAAAGCAGGACAAAAAACGTTATCTAATTAAAGACGAACTCAATACCTAGACATTAGGATAATTTAAAGAGCAATTTCAAGTTATCTTTTTTGAAATCCTTATTTTTGCATCACATTTTTTTGAATATGACACAGATAGAACCTGATTTATTAGAAAGAATTAATACATGGTTAACTCCCACTTTCGATAAAGACACTCAAGACAACATAAAAAATCTAATTGCCAATAATCCAACAGAACTTAAAGAGAGTTTTTACAAAAACCTTGAGTTTGGAACAGGTGGTATGCGTGGAATTATGGGTGTTGGAACCAACAGAATTAATAAATACACACTTGGAAAAAACACACAAGGATTAAGCAATTATCTGCATCAGTCGTTTCCAAATGACTCAATAAAAGTAGCTATTGCTTTCGACTGTAGACATAACAGTCAATCTTTAGCAAAGCTAGTAGCGAATGTGTTTTCAGCAAATAACATTCAAGTGTTTTTATTTGAAGACTTACGTCCAACTCCAGAGCTGTCCTTTGCATTAAAACATTTAGGTTGCCATTGTGGTATTGTATTAACTGCCTCTCACAATCCACCTGAATACAATGGTTACAAAGTTTATTGGCAAGATGGTGGTCAACTTGTCCCACCACAAGACGCTGAAATTATAAACGAAATTAACAATCTAGAATATTCCGAAATTAAGTTTGAGGCTAACGAATCCCTTATTAAATATATAGGTAAAGAAGTAGATGACGTATTTATTAAAGCTTCCGTAAAAAACGGTAGTTTTAACACACCTCAAATGGATAAAAATAATTTAAAAGTTGTTTTTACTTCATTACATGGAACATCTATTACTATTATCCCTGAAACTTTAAAACAGGCCGGATATAATAACATTCATATAGTTGAAGAACAAGCTAAACCTAATGGCGATTTCCCAACAGTAAAATCTCCAAACCCAGAAGAACCAGAAGCCTTAAAAATGGCGTTAGAACTAGCGGATAAAGTTCAAGGAGATATTGTTATTGGTACAGATCCAGACAGCGATAGAATTGGCGTAGCTGTTAGAGATTTTAATGGAGACATGATTTTACTTAACGGAAATCAAGCCATGTTAATGATGACCGATTTCTTATTAAAGCAATGGAAATCTGAAAGAAAAATTAGAGGAAAGGAATTTATTGGATCAACAATTGTTTCAACTCCAATGATGTCCGTTTTGGCAGATGCTTACGGAGTAGAATGTAAAATTGGCTTAACCGGTTTTAAATGGATTGCCAAAATGATAAAAGACTTCCCTGAATTAAATTTTGTAGGCGGAGGCGAAGAAAGCTTCGGATTTATGGTTGGCGATTTTGTTAGAGATAAAGATGCGGTAACGGCTTCATTACTTGCCTGCGAAATTGCAGCTCAAGCCAAAGCTAAAGGTTCTTCATTTTACAACGAATTAATTCAATTATACATAACACATGGGTTTTACAAAGAGCGCTTAATTTCAATAACCAAAAAAGGTATTGAGGGTGCTCAGGAAATCAAACAGATGATGATTGATTTTAGAAAAAAACCACTTTCGGTTATTAATAATTCTAAAGTAACGAAAATAGAAGATTACCAAAGTTCAATAGCTACAAATCCAATAAATGGAACCGAAGAAACCATTTCTATTCCAAAGTCTAACGTATTAATATATTATACCGAAGATGGTAGCCAAATAGCTTTACGACCAAGTGGAACTGAACCTAAAATAAAATTCTACATTAGCGTAAACACAAACTTGAAATCTGCTTCAGAATTTATTGAAACAGAAAAACAGTTGGAAACCAAAATTGATGGAATTATTAATGATATGCAATTAGTATAATGAAAAAAATAATACGTCAACTATTACCTTTTGTTAAGAAGTTTAAGATACATGTATTCTTAAATATCTTTTTCAATTTACTTTATGCTTTATTCAGCTCCTTAGCATTCGTATCATTAATTCCTATGTTAAATGTTTTATTTGATAAAACAACCATAGTAACAAAAGCACCAGTTTGGAAAGGGATTGGTGATCTTAAAAATTATGGTCAAGACTTTCTAAATTATAAAGTAAGTGGTTTTTTAGTTGATGGAAACGAACAAATGGCTTTGGTAATTGTTATTGCCATAGTTATTTCAACCTTTTTGTTAAAAAACATGTTCGGTTACTTTGCCATGCAGCATGTTATGTATCTTAAAAATGGAGTTCTAACGGCTTTAAGAAAAGATATGTATCAAAAAATAATTCAATTACCCTTAAGCTTTTATTCCAAAAGACAAAAAGGAGATGTTATGGCTCGTATTTTAGGCGATATTAACGAAATGCAAAACTCCTTTTTTATCATTTTAGAACTTATAGTTCGAGAACCATTAACAATTATTTTCTCACTCGCTCTAATGTTTACAATCAGCTGGGAACTATCCATCTTTGTATTATGTTTTATTCCTATTGCTGGAATTATGATATCAAGAATAGGGAAAAGTTTAAAGGGCAATTCTCTAAAAGCACAACAAGAATCTGGGAAATTAATTTCAATTGTGGAAGAGTCCTTAACAGGGTTGAAAATTGTTAAGAGTTATAATGCCGAACCTCTTTTCACTAAGAGTTTTACAAATTCAGCAGACAAAATTTTAAAATTATCTAACAAGATTGGGTTAAAGAACAACTTAGCAGGTCCGGTTAGCGAAGTACTAGGAATTGCAACTATAGCTGTTTTATTATGGTATGGAGGTAAACTAGTATTAATAGATAAAACCATTGAAGGAACAACTTTTATAGCATTTATGGGGCTAGCTTATGCTATTTTGACTCCTGCAAAAGCCATAAGTAAAGCATCCTACAAAGTGAAAAATGGAATGGCAGCAGCAGATCGTGTATTTGAAATTTTACATGAAGAAGATGGTATGAAAGACAAACCGGATGCTGTAGAATTAAATGATTTCAAAAAGAGTTTAACTGTTCATAACATATCCTTTAAATACGACAACGAGCCTGTACTTAAAAATTTTAGTTTAGAAGTTGAAAAAGGTAAAACTGTAGCTCTTGTGGGGCAATCCGGAAGCGGAAAAAGTACCATTGCCAACTTAGCTACACGTTTCTACGATGTAAATGATGGCCACATTGCTATTGATGGTATAGATATTAAAAACATTACCAAAAAATCTTTACGAGCCCAAATGGGATTAGTTACTCAAGATTCTATTTTATTTAATGACTCCATTAAAAACAATATTTTAATAGGAAAACCAGATGCTACAGATGCCGAAGTAATTGAGGCTTTAAAAATTGCGAACGCTTGGGAATTTATTCAACAACTACCTAATGGCATTGAAACAAATGTTGGTGATGCTGGTAACAACTTTTCTGGAGGACAAAAACAACGTTTAAGTATTGCCAGAGCAGTCCTAAAAAACCCACCAATCATGATTTTAGACGAGGCAACTTCCGCCTTAGACACAGAAAGCGAACGACTTGTACAAGTAGCTTTAGAAAACATGATGAAAAACAGAACGTCCATTGTTATAGCACACAGACTATCAACCATTCAAAATGCCGATAACATTGTAGTTATGCAAAAAGGTGAAATAGCTGAACAAGGAAAACACAACGAACTAATGGAAAGAAATGGTATCTACAAAAAACTAGTAGATATGCAAAGTTTCGAATAATAAGAAACCGAAAAAAGTTAGTATAAAAAAAGGACAATAGGTAAATATTGTCCTTTTTTGGTTAGGTTAGATATGGAAAAATCCAATCTTAATTCGTTGGTTAGTTATTGTAAACATAAAACAAAAAATTATGTTAAACAATCGTTTATTACAATTCCTTAATCAAAACACCTATTTTGTTAACAATAATTTAATTAAAAATTTGATTTACTTAATTTTAGTATTTTATCCGTTTTTAAAATTAAACCATTAGTACCAAATATGGTCTAACAATAAAATTACCAGGTGGCAGACGAATCCAAACTTATAGAGCAACTACAATCCAACCAGGATAAAAATGCTGCTTTCAAAGAACTGATTTCTCTTTATAAAGAGAGATTGTATTGGCATATTCGTCATATAGTCAAGTCGCACGATGATACTGATGACGTACTTCAAAATACTTTCATTAAAGTTTTTAAAAACATTCAAAATTTCAAGGGAGACAGTAAATTGTATTCTTGGATGTATAGAATAGCAACAAACGAAGCCTTAACTTTCATAAAAAAAAGAGCTAAAGAATTCCAAATTTCAACAGAAGAGGCACACCAATTAGCTTTAGACAACTTAAAAACAGATGTTTATTTTGAAGGCGATAAAATTCAACTTAAATTACAAGAAGCCATTGCTACTTTACCAGAAAAACAGCGTTTGGTATTTAATATGAAATATTTTCAAGACATAAAATATAAAGATATGTCTCTTATTTTAGATACTAGCGAAGGTGCTCTAAAGGCTTCCTATCATATTGCTATAAAAAAAATAGAAGACTATTTAACTAACAATTAAACCTTTAGTATAAAAATTAGTCTAAGTAATAACGATGAAAAATAATAAGCTACATAATATTAAGAATTCTGGTTTTAAAACCCCAGAAAATTACTTTTCTAATTTAGAAGATAAAGTTATGTTGCAGGTGCTATTAGAAGAAAAAATAGACCGAACAGCTTTTAAAACTCCAGATAATTATTTCGAATCACTTGATAACAGAATTATCAGTCAAGTATCGAAAAAATCTGAAACAAAAATTATTTCTTTACCTACAAAACGTAAAATTATTGCTCTTACTGGAGTGGCTGCTGCTATTATATTACTTTTTAATCTTAACTTATTTAATAACGAATTTTCTTTTAGCTCAATTGATAATGAAGTACTCGAGAATTATGTATCCAACCAAGAGTTTGAGGAGTTTGATCTGGAGACTGTAATTATTAAAGACATAGATATTTCATCTTTCATTAAAGAAGAATCAATTAGCGATGCTTCTTTAGAAAATTATTTATACAACGTATCAGAATTAGAAGATTTTATTTCTGAATAATATAACAAAAATGAAACATATCAGCATTTTAATTCTATTTATCACTATAAGTTTAAACACTTTTGGACAAGATAGAAATGAGAGAATAAAAGCTCTTAAAACAGCTTATATTACAGAACAATTAGAACTAACAAAGGCTGAAGCCGAAAAATTTTGGCCTATATACAATGCCTTTGAGGAAAATAGGTCTGAATTAAGAGATGAAGCCCATAAGGATATAAGTAATGAAGATTATTCTAAATTAACAGAAACTGAAGCCAAAGCAATACTTGCTGACATGATAACTTTAAACAACCGAAGAAAAGACATTTACAACAACCTTATTTCAGATTTAAAGAAAGTTATCCCTTCTAAAAAGATTGTACTTTTAAAACAATCTGAATACCAATTCAATAAAAAAATGTTCGAGGAATATAGAAAAAGACATCACCAAGAATCTAAAGGAAAATAAAAAAAAGAAGCCAATTGGCTTCTTTTTTTTATTTAAAAATCAACTTACTAATTCTTCCTTGCCCGGCAGCATAAGCAATACTATCATTTAGAAATCTTAAAGTATAAAAACCTTCTTTACTTATATTTTTCCACGACAAGCCACCGTCGTTACTATAATCAATACCCTTAAAACCGATAGTTACTAACTCCTTCCCTGCTCTATTTGGGATGTATTGCACACAACTTCTATAACCTGGATCCTGTCCCTCTGATACAAGTTCCCATGTTTTCCCACCATCTTTAGTCCTCATTTTATTAGCTGAGTTATCATCTGGATTTGTATAATCGCCACCAATAGCAAATCCGTTCATCTCATCATTAAATGCAATGGAATAAATTCCTTCTGTTTCCTTATCATTCACAATTGGAGAGTCCATTATCTCCCAAGACATTCCCTTATCTTCAGAATAATATACTCTTCCAGCAGTTGTACCAATCCAAGTATTATTTCCCACTACAGCAATATTGGTATTACTTGCAGCAAAAGCACCTTCAGTTTCTAATATGGTTGGAAAGGCAGAACAAGGAACCTTCTTCCACGAATTACCTCCATCTCTAGTAATAATTATATTTAAACACCCTTCGGTAGAATCTCCAATTGCAATACCTTCTTGATTATTCCAAAAAGTCATAGCATTATAAAATGCTTTCGGATGCTCATCTAAAAACACTAAATCCATGCTTCCATGATCTCCTGTTTTAAAAAGTAAACCTGGACTTTCTACACTTAACATAAAAAAGTCACTAGTAGTATGTGCTACAGCTCTAAATTGAAGTGGCAAAGAATCATACTCTTGTTTAGATAATTGCCAGCTTTTTTTATTGGAATCATAAAGTCCAAAAGCTCCATTATTAGCCGCAAAGGCAAGACTTTTATCGTCAAGAATTTCAATAGCCCGAATACTTAAAAGTGAATCTTCATAAATGGTTTCAATTTCAACTTTATTGAAATCTCTAGGAATAAAGCTTTCCTTTTCTTCACAAGAAACAATTAACGAAACAATAATAAAACTAAAATATCGAATCATATTTATACAATTAATTAAGTAAATAAAAGTAGTTTATTAAGCGGAACTAAACAACATTTAATGATTAGAACGTCAAGAGAAGCGAGAATCATTTAACAATAAAAAAAACATTCGTGAATTAACGCCAATTAACGTAACTTTGCAAGCTTATAAAACTAGAAATGAGATTACACAGGAATTTATGTTTTGCAACAGTCGACGGTTTGTTACAAATCTTTAACGAAGACTTTTATGCAGATAAAGTTATCCAACAATTATTAAAAAGAGACAAACGATGGGGAGCAAGAGATCGAGCATTTGTTGCTGAAACCACCTATGATATAGTAAGATGGAAGCGTCTTTACGCTGAAATTGCAGACGTCAAAGAACCTTTTAATCGCGACGATATTTGGCGTATTTTTGCTGTTTGGGCAACTCTAAGAGGTATTAAACTACCTGATTGGAGCTATTTTGAAAAAACACCTACAAGGAAAATTAAAGGACGTTTTGATGAACTTTCTAAAATTAGAAAATTCAAAGAATCCATTCCAGATTGGTTAGATGAATTAGGAGAGAAAGAACTTGGAAAGGAAGTTTGGACAAAAGAAATAGCTGCACTTAACGAGCAAGCAGATGTTATTTTAAGAGTAAATACGCTTAATACTACAAAAGAAAAATTACAAGCAGAGTTATTTGATTTGGATATAGAAACCGAATCAATTAAAGATTATCCAAATGCTTTAAAACTAAAAGAACGTGCAAACGTATTTACAACAGAAGCTTTTCAAAAAGGACATTTTGAAGTTCAAGACGCATCTTCACAATTGGTTGCTGAATTTTTAAATGTAGAACCAGGTATGCGTGTTGTTGATGCTTGCGCTGGCGCAGGAGGAAAAGCCTTACACATTGCTTCTCTTATGGAGAATAAAGGTCAAATTATTGCCTTAGATATCTACGATCATAAATTAAAAGAATTAAAACGTAGAGCTAAACGAAACGGCGCCTTTAATATAGAACCTAGACATATAGATTCAACCAAAGTCATAAAAAAACTTTACGATAAAGCTGATCGGGTTTTAATAGATGCTCCGTGCTCTGGATTAGGCGTGTTACGTAGAAATCCAGATGCAAAATGGAAATTACAACCAGAGTTTATTGAAACAATCAAAAAAACCCAGCAGGAAATTCTTCAACAGTATTCTAGAATGGTTAAAGCAGGAGGACAACTTGTTTACGCTACTTGTTCTATTTTACCTTCAGAAAACAAAAACCAAGTAGATTTATTTTTAACATCTGAAATGGGAAAAGATTTTACCTTTGTAAAAGATCAAAGTATTTTAGCACATAAATCTGGTTTTGACGGGTTTTACATGGCTTTATTAGAAAAGAAGAAATAAAACAATATGAGACACATCTACCTTATTTTAACACTTATATTTTCATTAAGTGTTTCCGCTCAAATTCCTGCTGATTATTATAACTCAGCAACTGGAACAGGTTTTACCTTAAAAACTCAATTAAAAAATATTATAGCGAATGGCCACGTAGCTCGTTCTTACGATCAATTATACGATGGTGCAGGAATTTCTAATTCCCAAGGTTACGTTGACACACATTCTGATATTAATGTAACTGGAGGAGCTAATTATGAAAATGACGGAACGGTTTTAGATTTTTATTCTGAAAACCCTAATGGACCAGACCCATATAACTTCACACATAATGTAGATGAAGGTGGAAACCAAACGGCTGAAGGAGACTGCTATAATAGAGAACATATTGTTCCACAATCTTCTTTCAACAGTAATTCACCAATGCAAAGTGATATTCATCATGTAATCCCTACGGATTGTCGTGTAAATAATTACAGAAGTAATTATGCATTTGGAATTGTTGGTAACGCAACACGAACTTCTCTAAACGGATCTAAAGTTGGAACCAGTGCTATGCCTGGATATTCTAGTGTTGTTTTTGAACCTATAGATGAATTTAAAGGAGATATAGCAAGAGCTATCTTATACTTTGCAACTCGTTATGAGGATAACATTCATAACTATACTAGTTTTGATATGTTTAATGGTAGTAATGACCAAGTATTTCACACTTGGGCTATTGATGTACTTTTAGATTGGCACTATAACGTAGATCCGGTTGACCAAAGAGAAAGAGAAAGAAATAAAGCTGCTTACAGATTCCAAGGAAATGCAAACCCGTTTGTTGACCATCCAGAATATGCAAACATGATATGGAATCCAAGTCCAGATACTGAAGCTCCAACAACCCCACTTAACCTTGTTGCTTCAAACCCAACAGACAATTCCATTGTTTTAACCTGGACGGCTTCTACAGATAATATTGGTGTAACCTCATACGACATCTATGTAAATAACGGACAGACAAGCTCTTACAATACAAACAATATAACTTTTACAGTAACAGGATTAACAGCTGCAACGCAGTATTGTTTTACTATTAAAGCAAAAGATGCTGCTGGAAACGAATCTAGTTTTAGCAATCAAGCCTGTGAGACAACTACAGATAATGGTTCTACAGGTGGGTCTGAATGTTTAGCTGAAACTTTTGAAAACATTCCTGCCAACACAAATAATTATACTTCAAAAAATTGGACTGGCGATAATGGCGGATCATGGACAGCAACAGATGCTCGTACAGATCAAACCCTAAATAACAGAGCAATTACTATAAGAAATGGTGCCCTTACTGCACCAACTATACCTGGAGGAATTGGAGAACTAACTGTTTCAACCAAACGTGTTTTTGGTGGTACTAGTGGAAGTTTTAATCTAAAAGTAAACGGTACTGTGGTTGGAACGATCCCTTATGGCGATCAAGATGTTGTACAAACAACAACAATCCCAAATATAAATGTAAGTGGAGATGTTTCTATTGTAATTGACGGAAATAGCTCAACAAACAGAGTTGTTTTTGACGATTTATCTTGGACATGCTACACTCCTACTATAGGAATTGACGATTTCACACTAATCGATTTGGCTATTTATCCAAATCCAGTTGACAACAACCTCAATATTCAATTTAAAGGTTCTGATAAAATCCAAGTTGAAATATTTGATATCCTTGGAAAAAAAGTATTTAATAGAACTCTACAGCAATCTCAAAATATACCGCTTGAAAATTTAAAGTCAGGTATTTATATTATGAAATTAACCCAAGGCAATTCAACTATTACAAAGAAATTAATAAAAAAATAAGCAATAAAGCGACTTTAACGAGTCGCTTTTTTTTTGTTCAAAACCTAATATACAACCCTAAATATTCAACAAATTAAATAGTAATTATTACGTTGAAAAAGGGTAAATTTGCATTTTAAACACAACTCTAATTTATACATAATGATTCATTTCTTCGGAAACCAAAACAGTAAAGTATTTGCTGTTCAAGCAACAAAAGAATTATCAACTGAAACCATCTCTAAATTGACATGGTTATTTGGCAACCAACCTAAAATAGAACAAGCATCGCTAGATGCTTTTTTTGTTGGTCCACGTGCTGCCATGATTACCCCTTGGAGTACAAATGCAGTAGAAATTACCCAAAACATGGGAATTGAAGGCATAATCCGTATAGAGGAATTCCTAATGGTATCTGAGGATTTTAAGGAATTCGATCCTATGATTTCAGAAAAATACCAAGGCTTGAATCAATCGTCTTTTGATATTAATATAAAACCTGAAAACATTCTTTATATTGAAGATATTTCAGCATACAATCAAAAGGAAGGTTTAGCTTTAAACGATGAAGAGATTGAATATCTTGAGGGTGTTTCTAAAAAGATAGGCAGATCATTAACCGATTCGGAAGTGTTTGGGTTTTCTCAAGTAAATTCTGAACACTGTCGTCATAAAATCTTTAACGGAACATTTATAATTGATGGCGAAGAAAAACCAACTTCCCTTTTCAAATTAATTAAAGAAACATCCAAGCAACATCCTAACGATATTGTTTCAGCATATAAAGACAACGTCGCTTTTGTTAAAGGTCCAAGAGTAGAACAATTTGCGCCTAAATCTGCAGATAAACCAGATTACTACCAAACAAAAGATTTCGATTCTGTTATTTCTTTAAAAGCAGAAACTCACAACTTTCCTACAACTGTAGAACCTTTTAATGGTGCTGCTACAGGTACTGGTGGCGAAATTAGAGACAGGCTAGCTGGAGGAAAAGGTTCATTACCATTAGCAGGAACTGCTGTTTATATGACATCTTATTCAAGATTGGAAGAGTCACGTCCTTGGGAGCAAAAAATGGAAGCCCGTCCATGGTTATACCAAACCCCAATGGATATCTTAATAAAAGCTAGTAATGGTGCATCAGACTTCGGAAACAAATTCGGTCAACCTCTTATCTGTGGTTCTGTTTTAACTTTTGAACACGATGAAACTGAAAGTACTATCATAAATGGAGAAAAACGATCTAACAGAAAACTTGGTTACGACAAAGTAATCATGCAAGCCGGAGGAATTGGTTACGGTAAAGCAGATCAAGCCATAAAAGAAACCCCAAAACCAGGGGATAAAATTGTAATTCTTGGTGGTGAAAACTACCGAATTGGAATGGGTGGAGCTGCTGTTTCCTCTGCAGATACTGGAGAATTTTCTTCTGGAATCGAATTAAACGCCGTACAACGTTCTAACCCTGAAATGCAAAAACGAGCTGCAAATGCTGTTCGTGGAATGGTTGAAAGCGATGAGAATCATATTGTTTCTATTCATGATCATGGAGCTGGTGGGCACTTAAATTGCTTATCAGAATTAGTAGAAGATACAGGTGGAGACATCAACCTAGATAAATTACCTGTTGGAGACCCTACCCTATCTGCAAAAGAAATTATTGGAAACGAATCTCAAGAAAGAATGGGATTAGTAATTTCTGAAGAACATATAGATAAACTACAAAAAATTGCCGACCGTGAACGTTCACCAATGTACACTGTTGGTGATGTTACTGATAACGACAGATTTACTTTTGAATCTAAAACCAAAGGAGATAAACCTATGGATTTAGCTTTAGAAGATATGTTTGGAAGTTCTCCAAAAACTATCATGACAGACAATTCTGTTGATAGAAATTATGGAGGAATTTCTTATAATACTGATAAATTTCACGATTATCTTGAGCAATTATTACAATTAGAAGCTGTTGCTTGTAAAGATTGGCTTACCAATAAAGTAGACCGTTGTGTTGGTGGAAAAGTTGCCAAACAACAATGTGCTGGTCCGTTACAATTACCTTTAAACAACGTAGGTGTTATGGCACTTGATTATAAAGGCAAAGAAGGAGTAGCAACAACTATTGGTCACGCACCTATTTCCGGGTTAATTAATCCTGCGGCTGGAAGCAGAAATGCCATTACAGAATCCTTAACCAATATGGTTTGGGCTCCTTTAAAAGATGGTTTACAAAGTGTTTCCTTATCTGCTAACTGGATGTGGCCTTGTAAAAACGAAGGTGAAGATGCCAGACTTTACGAAGCAGTTGAAGCTGTTTCAGAATTTGCAATCGGATTAGGAATCAATGTTCCAACAGGCAAAGATTCACTTTCTATGAAGCAAAAATACCCTAATGAAGAAGTTATTTCTCCTGGTACAGTAATTATTTCTGCAGCTGGAAACTGTAACGATATCAATAAAGTAGTAGAACCTGTTTTTCAGAAAAACGGAGGAGACATCTATTATATCAACATTTCTCAAGACGATTTTAAATTAGGAGGAAGCTCTTTCGCTCAAATTTTAAATAAAGTTGGTAACGAAACACCAAATGTAAAAAGTGCCGATTACGTAAAAACCGTATTTAATACGATACAAAAACTAATTAAAGAAGATAAAATTCTTGCTGGCCACGATGTTGCTTCAGGAGGATTAGTCACTACCTTACTAGAAATGTGTTTTGCCGACAATAATCTTGGCGCAGAACTCGATTTAAGTGCAATAAACCAAAAGGATTCATTTAAAGTTTTATTTGCTGAAAATTCCGGAATTGTTTTTCAAGCAACAGACAACTCTATTGAAAAAGTTTTAGCTGATGCGAACATTGAATTCTTTAACATAGGAAAAGTTCAAGAAAGTGATGTTTTAAGTATAATTAACAACAACCACGTATTCCTTTTAACTGTTTCTAGGTTACGTGACGTTTGGTATAAAACTTCATTTTTATTAGACCAAAAACAAACTGCAAACGGTTTATCTCAAGATCGTTTTGATAATTATAAAAACCAACCATTAAAATATATTTTCCCTAACCATTTTACAGGAAAATTAAAAGATACTGTAGGTTTAAAAAATTCACAACCAAGACCAAAAGCTGCAATCATTCGGGAAAAAGGTTCAAACTCTGAACGCGAAATGGCAAACGCTATGTACTTAGCTGGATTTGATGTAAAAGATGTGCACATGACCGATTTAATTTCGGGCCGTGAAACGCTAGAAGACATTCAGTTTATTGGAGCTGTTGGTGGTTTCTCTAACTCCGATGTTTTAGGTTCTGCAAAAGGTTGGGCTGGTGCTTTCTTATATAATGAAAAAGCAAATACTGCTTTAAAGAAATTCTTTGAAAGAGAAGACACACTTTCTGTTGGTATTTGTAACGGTGCTCAACTTTGGATGGAACTAGGTTTAGTAAATCCAGAGCATGATACGCACGGAAAACTAACTTATAATAATTCTAAAAAACACGAAAGTTCTTTTACTTCTGTAGAAATTCAAAAAAACAACTCTGTAATGCTTTCTAGTTTAGAAGGCTCTAAATTAGGTGTTTGGATTTCCCACGGAGAAGGTAAATTCAGCTTACCAAAAGAAGAAAGTGCATATAATATTGTAGCTAAATATGGTTACGAAGGATATCCTGCAAACCCTAATGGTTCAGACTTTAACACAGCAATGATGTGTGATAAAACAGGAAGACACTTAGTAACTATGCCACATATCGAGCGTTCTACCTTCCAATGGAACTGGGCAAACTATCCAACAGGAAGAAAAGATGAAGTTTCTCCATGGCTAGAAGCTTTTGTTAATGCTAGAAAATGGATTGAAAATAAAAACTAACAATTCAATCAACTATAAATCAAGGAGCTTTAATAATTTAGCTCCTTTTTTTATGCTGTCATTTGAATATCATTTTTATTTTCATAATTTGCAAGACTTCAAACCATATAATAATGACTGAAATTACCAGACTTTTTGATTTCCCGTATCACCAGTTGGAAACTTATAACTTAGATAAAGCTCTAACATCAAAATACGATGGTGAGTGGAAATCCATTTCAACTCAAGAATATATTAATCAAGCAAATGCCATTAGTCGTGGCCTACTCCGTTTAGGAATAAAGCCTAACGATAAAATAGCAGTCATTTCTACCACTAATAGAACAGAATGGAATGTGTTAGATATTGGTATTTTACAAATAGGAGCGCAAAACGTGCCTATTTATCCTACTATTTCTAAAGAAGATTACGAGTATATTCTGAATCATTCCGAGGCTACCTACTGTTTTGTATCGGATGCTAGTATCCTAGAAAAACTAAATCTAATTAAAGGAGAAACAAAATTAAAAGATGTATACACTTTTGATGATGTTGCAAATGAAAAAAATTGGAAAGAAGTTTTAGAATTAGGTAAAGATACTAGCAACCAAAATGAAGTGGACGAACGTAAATTGGCTGTAACTTCAGACGATTTAGCAACCCTAATTTACACTTCTGGAACTACTGGAAAACCAAAAGGAGTAATGTTAAGCCACAACAATATAGTATCGAATGTTTTAAGTAGTAAGTTAAGAGTTCCGTTTGATTATGGCCAAACTAAAGCTTTAAGTTTTCTTCCTGTTTGCCATGTTTTTGAACGTATGATTCTCTATTTATACCAATATTGTGGTGTAGAAATTTATTTTGCCGAATCCATTGAAAAAATGAGCGACAACTTAAAAGAAGTCAAACCAAATGTAATGACCGCCGTTCCACGTTTGTACGAAAAAGTTTTCGATAAAATTGTTGCAAAAGGAAGCGAACTTTCAGGAATTAAAAAAACGCTTTTCTTTTGGGCTGTAGAATTAGGCTTAAAGTACGAACCATACGGTGCAAACGGTTGGTGGTATGAAACTCAACTTAAATTAGCAAGAAAACTTATTTTTAGTAAATGGAAAGAAGGTTTAGGTGGAAACTTAGACTTAATGGTTTCAGGAAGCGCTGCCTTACAACCAAGACTTACAAGAGTTTTTGCTGCAGCCGAGCTACCGATTATGGAAGGTTATGGTTTAACCGAAACCTCTCCCGTAATCTCAGTAAACGATCAGAGAGACGGAGGATTTAAAATTGGAACTGTAGGAAAAATTTTAGACGGTGTAGATGTTAAAATAGCTGAAGATGGAGAAATATTGGTAAAAGGTCCAAACATTATGAAAGGCTATTTTAAAGATCTGGAAAAAACGGCCGAAGTAATGACTGATGATTATTTTCACACAGGAGATATTGGAGAAATTGACAAAGATGGTTTCTTAAAAATAACCGATAGAAAAAAGGAAATGTTTAAAACCTCTGGTGGAAAATATGTAGCTCCTGCCCTTCTGGAAAATGAGCTAAAACAATCACGTTTTATAGAACAGATTATGGTTATTGGCGAAGGCGAAAAAATGCCTGCTGCATTAATTCAAGTTAATTATGATTTTGTAGATGAATGGGCTAAGAGACGTGATCTTACTTTCAAATCGAAAGCAGACATAGCTTCTAATCAAATTTTAAGAGATAGAATTCAAGAAGAAGTAAACGAAGCTAATGAAAAATTCGGTCACTGGGAACAAATTAAAAAGTTTGAAATTACACCAGATGAATGGACCATTGATGCTGGACACCTAACTCCAACCATGAAAATGAAAAGAAAGGTCATTAAAGAAATATATAAAGACCTGATAGAAAAAATTTATCGGCCTTAAAAACACAAACTCCTTAATTTACTAAGGAGTTTTTTTTTACCCTTTCCTTAAATATTTTTTTTTAATTTATTATGCATGCATAACATTTTTTTATTATCTTTGAGTTTACAAGAGTAATAATGAAAGAAAAAACTATCGATTACGTTCTAAGAACCACTTGGTTAGCAGTTCAAAAAATGTATAACGAAGAAGCAGCTAAATTTGAAACCACAATGGCAATCGGCTTTACACTATTAAGTATCGATCCTGAAGGAGGAACACCTTCAACCTCTTTAGGACCTAAAATGGGAGTGGAAGCTACTAGCCTGTCTAGAATTCTAAAAACCTTAGAGACTCGTGGTTTAATAGAAAGAAAACCAAATCCAGAAGATGGACGAGGTGTACTAATTTACCTCACCGATTTTGGGAAAGAAAAAAGAGAATATTCTAAAGACCGAGTTTTAAAATTTAATGAAGCTATAAGAAAAAATGTTCCTTTAGATAAATTAATGACATTTTATGAAGTAGCAGATACCATAAACGATTTAATTTCAAATAAGAAAATCTACACCAACGAAATAAACACCAAAAAATATTAATAGATAAATCATTTAGAATAAAATGAGTAAAAGACGTATAAAAAAAATAGCAATTATTGGTTCCGGAATTATGGGAAGTGGTATTGCATGTCATTTCGCCAATATTGGCGTAGATGTGCTATTACTAGATATAGTACCTAGAGAACTTAACGACGCAGAAAAAGCTAAAGGATTAACTTTAGAAAACAAAGCTGTTAGAAATAGAATTGTAAACGATTCTTTAACAGCTTCTTTAAAATCTAAACCATCTCCTATTTACCATCCATCATTTGCTAACCGAATCACTACTGGAAATCTGGAAGATGATATCGCTAAAGTAAAAGATGTTGATTGGATTATGGAAGTTGTTGTTGAACGTTTAGACATTAAACAACAAGTTTTTGAAAAGTTAGAAAAGTACAGAACTCCTGGAACTTTAATTACTTCAAACACGTCTGGTATTCCTATTAAGTTTATGAGCGAAGGTCGCAGTGAAGATTTCCAGAAACATTTCTGTGGAACACACTTCTTCAACCCTGCTCGTTACTTAAAATTATTCGAAATTATTCCTGGACCAAAAACGGATCAAGCTGTTTTAGATTTCTTAAATGAATATGGTGAGAAATTCTTAGGAAAAACTTCGGTGGTTGCTAAAGATACACCTGCGTTTATTGGAAACAGAATTGGAATTTTCAGTATTCAAAGTTTATTCCACGCTGTTAAGGATTTAGATTTAACTATTGAAGAAGTAGATAAATTATCTGGTCCAGTAATTGGTCGTCCAAAATCGGCAACCTTCCGTACCGTTGATGTTGTAGGTTTAGATACTTTAGTTCACGTGGCTAACGGAATTAGAGAAAACTGTCCTAAAGATGAACGTTTAGAGTTATTTGAATTGCCAGACTTCATCAAAACTATGGTGGACAATAAATGGCTAGGTAGTAAAACAGGACAAGGCTTTTACAAAAAAGTAAGAAAAGATGATGGATCTTCAGAGATTCTTTCTCTCGATTTAAATACTTTAGAATACCGTTCAGCTAAAAAAGCAAAATTTCAGACTTTAGAATTAACTAAAACAGTTGATAAAGTTATCGATCGTTTTAAAATTCTTGTTAAAGGAAAAGATAAAGCAGGTGAATTCTACAGAAAGAGTTTCGCTGCATTATTCGCTTATGTTTCAAATCGTATTCCTGAAATTACGGATGACCTATACAAAATCGATGATGCTATGAAAGCTGGATTTGGTTGGGAACATGGTCCTTTCCAAATTTGGGATGCTATTGGTGTTGAAAAAGGAATTGAAATGATGAAAGCTGAAGGTTTAGAGCCTAATGCTTGGGTAAACGACATGTTAGCATCTGGAAACACTTCTTTCTACACTGTTAAAGATGGAGCGACTTACGCCTATGATATTCCTAAGAAATCTCAAGAGAAGATTCCTGGACAAGATAGTTTTATCATCTTAGATAATATTAGAAAAACTTCTGAAGTCTTTAAAAATTCAGGTGTTGTTGTTGAAGATTTAGGCGACGGCATTTTAAATGTTGAATTCCAATCTAAAATGAACACTATTGGTGGAGACGTTCTAGCAGGTTTAAATAAAGCGATTGATATAGCTGAAAAGGATTTCGCAGGATTGGTTGTTGGTAACCAAGGACCAAACTTCTCGGTTGGAGCTAACATTGGAATGATTTTCATGATGGCTGCAGAACAAGAGTATGACGAGCTAAACATGGCTATCAAATACTTCCAAGATACAATGATGCGTATGCGCTACTCTGCTATTCCAACTATTGCAGCGCCTCACGGCATGTCTCTTGGTGGTGGATGTGAATTATCTATGCACGCCGATAAAGTAGTTGCAGCAGCAGAAACTTATATCGGATTGGTTGAGTTTGGTGTTGGTGTGATTCCTGGTGGTGGAGGTTCTAAAGAAATGGCTTTAAGAGCATCAGATACTTTCAGAAAAGGAGATGTACAATTAAATACACTTCAAGAATATTTCTTAACAATTGGAATGGCAAAAGTAGCAACTTCGGCTTATGAAGCTTTCGACTTAGGCATTCTTCAAAAAGGAAAAGACGTTGTCGTTGTAAATAAAGACCGTCAAATAGCAGTTGCAAAACAACACGCTATGTTAATGGCTGATATGGGTTATACACAACCTGTAAGACGTACAGATGTTAAAGTTCTTGGTAAGCAAGCTTTAGGAATGTTCTTAGTAGGAACAGACTCTATGGAAGACTCTAACTACATCAGCGAACACGATAAAAAAATAGCTAATAAACTAGCTTATGTAATGGCTGGTGGTGATTTATCAGAGCCTACTTTAGTTAGCGAGCAATACTTATTAGACCTAGAGCGTGAAGCGTTCCTATCTCTATGTACTGAGCGTAAGACTTTGGAAAGAATTCAACACATGTTAACTAAAGGGAAACCACTTCGCAACTAGTTGCGAATAGTAATAAGGAATTAGAAATTAGGGATTAGAAAATCACTAAATACTAATTACTAACAACTAAATACTAAATACAAATGAAACAAGCATATATAGTAAAAGCATACAGAACCGCAGTTGGTAAAGCACCAAAAGGCGTGTTCCGTTTTAAGAGAACCGACGAATTAGCTGCTGAAACCATTCAGTATATGATGAAGGAGCTCCCAAATTTAGACAAAAAGCGTATTGACGATGTTATCGTTGGTAACGCAATGCCAGAAGGTGCACAAGGCTTAAACATGGCACGTTTTATTTCCTTAATTGGATTAGACAGTGTTGATGTTCCTGGTGTAACTGTGAACCGTTTTTGTGCTTCAGGTATTGAAACTATCGGAATTGCCACTGCAAAAATTCAAGCAGGAATGGCCGATTGTATCATTGCTGGTGGGGCAGAAAGCATGAGTGCTGTACCAATGACAGGTTTTAAACCAGAATTAAATTACGAAACCGTAAAAGCTGGTCACGAAGATTATTATTGGGGAATGGGTAATACCGCTGAAGCTGTGGCTAAGCAATTCAACGTATCACGAGAAGATCAAGATGAATTCGCTTATAACTCACATGTAAAAGCATTGAGAGCACAAGCTGAAAATCGTTTTCAAGATCAGATTGTTCCTATTGAAGTTGAGCAAACTTATATTGATGAGAACGGTAAAAAAGCCACTAAAAAATATACCGTAACTAAAGACGAAGGTCCTCGTGCAGGAACAAGTGTAGAGGTTTTAGGAAAACTACGTCCTGTATTCGCTGCCAATGGTAGTGTTACAGCTGGTAACTCATCACAAATGAGTGATGGTGCTGCATTCGTAATGATTATGAGTGAAGAGATGGTAAAAGAATTAAATCTAGAACCAATCGCTCGTTTAGTTAATTATGCTGCTGCAGGTGTTGAGCCTCGTATTATGGGAATTGGACCAGTAAAAGCTATTCCAAAGGCATTAAAACAAGCAGGTTTAAAACAATCTGACTTAGAGTTAATTGAATTGAACGAAGCATTCGCTTCTCAATCTTTAGCGGTAATTAGAGAGTTAAACTTAAATCCAGACATCATAAACGTAAACGGTGGAGCTATTGCTTTAGGTCACCCACTTGGATGTACAGGATCAAAACTTTCAGTACAGTTATTCGATGAAATGAGAAAAAGAAATATGGTAGGTAAATATGGAGCTGTAACTATGTGTGTAGGAACTGGTCAAGGTGCTTGTGGTATTTTTGAATTCTTAAAATAGAAAATAGACTTAATAACATAATAAACAAATACAAACAGTCTAGAATCTAGTTTCTAACTGTCTAGAACTTTAAAGAATATGGAAACAAAAGAAAAAGATTTACTAAGAGGAGGTCAATTTTTAGTAAAAGAAACTAAATGTGAGGATGTATTTACTCCTGAAGATTTTTCAGAAGAGCAAACTATGATGAAAGAATCGGTAAAGGAATTTAACGATCGTGAAATCATTCCTCATAAAGCACGTTTTGAAGCGAAAGATTATGCTTTAACAGAAGAAGTAATGCGTAAAGCTGGTGACATGGGCTTCTTAAGTGTTGCTGTACCTGAAGCCTATGGCGGAATGGGAATGGGATTTGTTTCTACAGTACTAACTTGTGATTATATTTCATCTGGAACAGGTTCTTTTAGTACTGCTTTTGGTGCACATACAGGAATTGGAACTATGCCAATCACCCTTTATGGAACAGAAGAACAAAAACAAAAATACGTGCCTAAGTTAGCTTCAGGTGAATGGTTTGGTGCTTACTGTTTAACAGAACCAGGCGCTGGATCTGATGCCAACTCTGGTAAAACGACTGCTACTCTATCAGCAGATGGAAAAAGCTATAAAATTAACGGACAAAAAATGTGGATCTCAAATGCAGGTTTCTGTAGCTTGATGATCGTATTTGCTCGTATTGAAGACGATAAAAACATTACTGGATTTATTGTTGAATATGATAAAGACAATCCGAACGGAATTACATTAGGTGAAGAAGAACATAAATTAGGTATTCGTGCAAGTTCTACACGTCAAGTCTTCTTTAACGACACAGTTGTTCCTGCAGAAAATATGTTAGCTGGTCGTGGCGAAGGATTCAAAATCGCTATGAATGCTCTTAACGTTGGACGTATCAAATTAGCAGCAGCTTGTTTAGATTCTCAAAGAAGAATTTTAACTACAGCTGTACAATATGCTAACGAGCGTAAACAATTTAACACTCCAATTGCCGACTTTGGTGCAATTAAGAAGAAGTTAGCTGAAATGGCTGCAAGTGCTTACGCTGGAGAATCGGCAACATATAGAGCTGCTAAAAACATTGAAGACAGAATTGCATTGCGTCAAGCTGCTGGAAATTCTCATCAAGAAGCAGAACTTAAAGGTGTTGAAGAATATGCTATTGAATGTTCTATTTTAAAAGTAGCTGTTTCTGAAGATGTTCAAAATGCAGCTGATGAAGGTATCCAAATTTTTGGTGGAATGGGGTTCTCAGAAGAAACTCCGATGGAAGCTGCTTGGAGAGACGCTAGAATTGCACGTATTTACGAAGGAACAAACGAAATAAACCGTATGCTTTCAGTAGGAATGCTTGTTAAAAAAGCAATGAAAGGACACGTAGATTTATTAGGCCCTGCTCAAAAAGTTCAAGAAGAACTTATGGGAATTCCTTCTTTTGATACACCTGACTACTCTGAATTATTTTCAGAAGAAAAAGAAATGGTTGCCAAATTGAAAAAAGTATTCTTAATGGTTGCTGGAGCTGCAGTTCAAAAATTTGGACCAGATTTAGAAAAACATCAACAATTACTAATTGCTGCATCAGATATATTAATTGAAATTTATATGGCTGAATCTGCAATTCTTAGAGCAGAGAAAAATGCGAAGCGTTTTGGCGAAGAATCACAAGCTATACAAATTGCAATGGCTAAATTATACTTATACAATGCAGTTTCAATAGTTGAGAAAAACGGAAAAGAAAGTATTATCTCTTTTGCTGAAGGCGATGAACAACGTATGTTACTTATGGGACTAAAGCGTTTTGTGAAATATGCAAACTACCCAGATATTGTAGATTTACGTCTTGCTATTGCTGAAAAAGTAAAAGCAGAAAATAAATATTGTTTTTAAATTAAGTTTGGTTAGAAGTAAGAAAGTCGGTTCAGAAATGAACCGGCTTTTTTTTTTAATTCTATAAACTTGAAAGCAAACTATCTTATAATTTAATTAACACTGTAAACGGGACATTCCATCAGAATTGAACATTATTTTCAGTAATTTTACCCAAAATAATATTAGATGAGAATTTTAGCCTTAGCAACCTGTTTTATTTTAGGAATTCAACTTCAATCATACTCACAAGGGTTATTTCAAGAAAAACCAGACTTCACGCATCAAGACACTTTAAGAGGAAGTATTACTCCAGAACGTGAGTGGTGGGATTTAACTTATTATCATTTAGACGTAAAAATAAATCCAGAGAAGAAATCTATTTCAGGCAAAAATACTATTCAATATAAAGTTTTACAACCTTATACGGTAATGCAAGTAGATTTGCAAGAACCGTTAAAAATAACTAAAGTCATTCAAAATGAACAAGAACTAGAAGTAAAACGAGATGGAAATGCACATTTTATCACTTTAGTAGATGAACAAAAAAAAGGCACAATACAGTCAGTTGATGTTTATTATGAAGGTATTCCACAGGAGGCGAAGCGTGCACCTTGGGATGGAGGTTTTACTTGGGCTGAAGACAAAAACGGTATTCCATTTATAGCTACGTCCTGCCAAGGTTTAGGAGCTAGTGTTTGGTGGCCAAACAAAGATCATATGTATGATGAAGTGGATAGCATGCTAATAAGCGTAAACGTTCCTAAAAACCTAACTAATGTTTCAAATGGTCGTTTAAGAAGTACTGAAAGACAAGATGATGACACCGTTACAACCACTTGGTTTGTTAGCAACCCAATAAACAACTATGGGGTAAATGTCAACTTGGGAGACTACGTTCACTTCTCCGAAGTATATGAAGGTGAAAATGGACCTTTAGATATGGATTACTACGTACAACGTAATAATTTAATTAGAGCTAAAAACCACTTTAAAGAAGCACCACGAATGATGAAAGCATTTGAACATTGGTTTGGCCCTTATCCTTTTTACGAAGATGGTTTTAAACTTGTAGAAGTACCTTATTTAGGTATGGAGCATCAAAGTTCGGTTACCTATGGAAACCAATTTAAAAATGGATATTTAGGAAGAGATATTTCTGGGTCTGGTTGGGGGTTAAAATTCGACTTTATTATCATTCACGAAGCTGCACACGAGTGGTTTGCTAATAATATTACATATAAAGACATAGCTGACATGTGGATTCATGAAGGCTTCACCTCTTATGCAGAAAATTTATTTGTAGATTTTTATTACGGAAAAGAAGCTGCTTCGGAATATGTAATTGGTGTCAGAAAAAATATTAAAAACGACAGTCCGATTATTGGCCCTTACAATGTTAATAAAGAAGGATCTGGAGATATGTATAACAAAGGTGCAAACATGTTACACACCTTAAGGCAGTTAATTGATAATGATGAAAAATGGCGTGGTATATTACGTGGTTTAAATAAAACATTCTATCACCAAACGGTTACAACAGAGCAAATTGAAAACTACCTCACCGAACAATCTGGAATAGATTTAACCTCATTTTTTAATCAATATTTAAGAGATTTTAGAATTCCTCTTCTTGAATATTCTGTTGAAGAAAATGTATTAAAATACAGATGGACAAATGTTGTTGAGGATTTCAAAATGCCCCTTAAAATTATAATTGAAGGGAAAGAACAGTGGATCTACCCAACAACTGAATGGAAAACAGTAGCTATTGAAAAAGGAGAATTAAAAATAGACTCAAATTTTTATGTGGAAAGTAAATTGCTAGAAGAATAACAGCTTATTCTATCCTCTTTAAACCTTCTAAATCGTTAATTTTTATCTTCTTTCCTGAAGTAGTAATTAATTTCTCTTTTTTAAATTGAGATAAGACTCTAATGGCAGATTCTGTTGCTGTTCCAACTACACTAGCATAATCTTCTCTAGAAAGAATAACATTTAAAAAACCATCTTTATCCTCACCAAAGCTACTTTGTACATACATAAGTGCTTCGGCTAAACGTTGTTTTACCGATTTTTGAGCCATATTAACAATAACGTTGTCAGCTTGTTTTAAATCGTGAGCCATTTGCTTTAGTAAGTCCAATGAGAAATTTGAGTTATTCTTTAAGTTTAAGAAAATTTCATCCTTTGGAATAAAGCACACCTCCATATTACTTAAAGCTACGGCACTTAAATTTACAGTTTCATTAACTATGAGAGAGCGTTGACCGAGTAAATCTCCTTTAACTACCAATTTTACAATTTGGTCTTTTCCGTTAGCACTTAATTTAGTGAGTTTACAAACACCGTCTTTCACACAATAAACACCGTGCAAAGATTCTCCTTCTTCAAAAATAGTTTCACCTTTTTTTATAAATTTAGATGTTTTACATCCAGAGATACCTAATAATTCTTCTTTAGATAATGATTTTAAAGAATTAAACTGCCTAACTATACACTGATCACACTTCCTCATACCTAATTATTATCTTTGGTAAATTTAACCAAAACATGACAAATATCATATCTATATTCTTAGTATCTTTTCAACTTTGCATGGGGTTTAAAGAGTATATTATTTATGATAAAGAATGATTTATGTTTCCACTGTGGCGATTCCTGTGGCACAAATACAATTACCTTTAAAGAAAAGTCTTTCTGTTGTAATGGTTGCAAAACTGTTTTCGAAATTTTCTCTGAAAACGATTTAACGTGTTACTACGATTTACAAGATTCACCTGGAGCCATTCCAAAGGAAATCCAAGGAAAATACGACTTCTTAGACCAGCAAAACATTATAGATAAATTACTTGAATTTAGCGATGGTAACACCCAGGTTGTAACTCTATACATTCCACATATACACTGCAGTTCCTGTATTTGGATTCTAGAAAACCTCAACAAATTAAATCCAGGCATCTCATCATCGCAAGTTAATTTTGGAAAGAAAAACGTTCGAATAAGCTTTAATTCAAGCCTTTGCTCCCTAAAAGATGTTGTACTGTTAGTTAGCTCCATTGGTTATGAACCTTATATTAGTTTAGAGGATTTTAAAGCAGGAAAAGACAACGTGAATAGATCTTTAATCTATAAACTTGGAGTTGCCGGCTTTGCTTTTGGCAATGTTATGTTTTTGTCATTTCCAGAATATTTTGATGTTGGAGAGTTTTGGCTAGAACGATACAAACATGTATTCCGTTGGGTAATGTTTTCTTTTTCAGTGCCTGTTATATTTTATTCGGCACAAGATTATTTTATTTCAGCTTATAAAGGACTTCGTTCTAGAATCTTAAATATTGATGTCCCAATTGCCTTAGGAGCTGCCGTTTTATTTATTAGAAGTACCATTGAAATCATATTCGACTATGGTTCTGGGTTCTTCGATAGTTTAACAGGATTGATATTTTTCTTGTTGTTAGGAAGATTTTTTCAACAGAAAACCTATTCATTTTTATCTTTTGAACGCGATTATAAGTCGTATTTCCCAATTGCCGTCACTAAAATTTCACCAGAAGGAAAAGAAACACCCATTCAAGTTTACGATATAAAAAAAGGAGATAGGCTTTTAATTAGGAATGAAGAACTTATTCCTGTAGACGGTATTTTAATAAATGGAAATGCATCCATAGACTACAGCTTTGTTACAGGCGAATCTGAAACCGTATCAAAGCAATCTGGCGATAAACTTTTTGCAGGTGGAAAACAAACTTCTGGAATGATAGAAATGGAAGTGTTAAAATCTGTAGAACAAAGTTATTTAACCCAACTTTGGAGTAACGACGTGTTTAATAAAAATAAACAGGATGGGTTTACAACCTTAACAAACACCATTAGTAAAAGGTTTACTATTGCCGTTTTAAGTATTGCCTTTATTGCTACGGCATATTGGTTGGCAGTTGATTCCTCTAAAGCTATAAACGTATTTACAGCTGTTTTAATTATTGCCTGTCCGTGTGCAATTGCTCTCTCCGCTCCTTTTACTTTAGGAAATATGTTGCGTATTTATGGTAGATTAAAGTTTTACGTAAAAAACGCCTCTGTAGTAGAACAATTAGCCGAAATAGATACCATAATATTTGATAAAACTGGAACTATTACCACAAATCAGAAAAGCCATGCCACGTATGAAGGTGATACTTTATCTACTTCTGAAGAAAAGCTATTGAAAAACACTCTACGTGGTTCGAATCATCCATTAAGCAGATCGTTATATAATCTTTTAGATGAACATGATATCATATCATTAAATTATTTTGAAGAACATGTTGGAAAAGGGATTGAAGCCTCTCATAATGACAACAATATTAAAGTTGGGTCCGCAGTTTTCGTTGGAAAAACCACAGACACTAATGTTTTAACAACTTCAGTACACATTAGTAGTAACAACGTTTATAAAGGAAAATTTACTTTTCATAATAATTACAGAAAAGGCTTGTCTAAACTTTTTAACAACTTAAAAAAACATTATGATTTGGCCATTTTATCTGGAGATAACGAAGGTGAACAAGAAAATCTAAAAAAATTACTACCTTCAAAAACTAAGCTTATTTTCAATCAGAAGCCAGACGACAAGTTGGAGTATATTAAATATCATCAATCCGAAGGAGCAAAAGTATTAATGATAGGCGACGGTCTTAATGATGCGGGTGCACTTGCACAAAGTGATGTAGGAATTTCAGTTTCAGAAAACGTAAATGTGTTCTCCCCTGCTTGTGATGCTATTTTAGATGCATCAAAATTCGATCAATTATATAAGTACATTCAAGCTTCAAAGGGAGCTATTAAAATAATTAAGTGGAGTTTTGCTTTATCCTTTTTCTATAATGTAATTGGATTATACTTTGCGGTTACCGGACAGTTAGCACCAGTAATTGCTGCTATTTTAATGCCATTAAGTTCTATTAGTATTGTGGTATTTACTACGGTTTCAACTAACTTATTGGGTCGAAGATTAGAATGATTAAAAATAAACAAATATGATAAAAATCATATTTTAAAATAGGTTACAAAAGTAATTTTGAACCACAATTTTATATAAAAATGAGCGCTATTTACATATTATTGAGTATCAGTATTTTAGTGGCAGTTTTCTTTTTTATAATCTTTATTCTGGCAGTCAGAAGTGGGCAATTCGACGATAGCTATACACCTTCGGTACGAATGCTTTTTGAAGATGAATTAGTGAAAGAACAATCACAATCAACAAATAAAAAAACCAAAAAAGACTAATTAAACTATTATGGAAGTACAACAATTTTATTACGATAACAAAATCGTTAGAAATTTCCTCTACGCAACCATATTTTGGGGAGTTGTTGGAATGTTAGTGGGGTTACTACTAGCATTTATGTTTTTATTCCCAAATTTAACCGACGGAATTTCATGGTTAAGTTTTGGTCGTTTAAGACCATTACACACTAATGCTGTTATTTTTGCCTTTGTAGGAAACGCTATATTTGCGGGAGTCTATTACTCCTCACAACGTTTACTTAAAGCTAGAATGTATAGCGACCTTTTAAGTAAAATAAACTTTTGGGGTTGGCAACTTATTATTGTGGCAGCAGCCATTACACTTCCATTGGGTTATACCTCATCTAAAGAATATGCTGAATTAGAATGGCCTATTGATATTGCAATTGCCGTAGTTTGGATTGCTTTTGGTATTAACCTAATTGGTACTATGATAAAAAGAAGACAACGCCACTTATATGTAGCCCTTTGGTTTTACCTGGCTACATTTGTAACGGTAGCAGTTCTTCATATATTTAATAGTTTAGAACTTCCTGTTAGTGCTTTTAAAAGTTACTCAGTATATGCTGGAGTTCAAGATGCCCTTGTACAATGGTGGTACGGACATAACGCGGTTGCATTCTTCTTAACCACCCCGTTTTTAGGGCTTATGTACTACTTTGTACCTAAAGCCGCTAACAGACCTGTATATTCATATAGATTATCTATTATTCACTTCTGGTCTTTAATCTTTATATACATCTGGGCAGGACCACATCACTTATTATATTCAGCATTACCAGAATGGGCTCAAAACTTAGGTGTTGCTTTCTCTGTTATGTTATTAATGCCTTCATGGGGAGGAATGATCAACGGATTATTAACCCTTCGTGGAGCTTGGGATAAAGTACGTACAGACCCGGTTTTAAAATTTATGGTTGTAGCGATTACCGGATACGGAATGGCCACTTTTGAAGGTCCGATGTTGTCACTTAAAAACGTAAACGCTATTGGTCACTTTACAGACTGGATTATTGCCCACGTACACGTTGGAGCATTAGCCTGGAACGGATTCCTTGCTTTTGGTATGATTTATTGGTTAGCACCAAGATTGGTTAAATCAAAATTATATTCTATTAGCTTAGCAAACCTCCATTTCTGGATTGGTACCTTAGGTATTATCATGTATGCTTTACCACTTTACGTAGCTGGATTTACTCAAGCAAGTATGTGGAAACAATTTAACCCAGATGGCACTTTAGTATACGGTAACTTTTTAGAAACTGTTACTGAAATTATGCCAATGTACTGGATGAGGGCTATCGGTGGTACTTTATATATAACAGGAATGTTAGTATTGGTTTATAACGTTTTTATGACAATTAAAAATGGTGCTGCAGTTACTGATGAACTAGCAGAAGCCCCTGCATTACAAAACGTTTCTAAAAGACGAATTGCGGGTGAAGGATGGCATACTTGGTTAGAACGTAAACCAATTAAACTTACAATTTTCGCAACTATTGCTATCTTAATTGGTGGTATTGTTCAAATTGTACCAACTATCATGGTAAAATCCAACATTCCAACAATTAGTAACGTAAAACCTTATACTCCGTTAGAATTAGAGGGAAGGGACATCTATATTCGTGAAGGTTGTGTTGGTTGCCATTCTCAACAAGTTCGTCCGTTTAGAAGTGAGGTAGAACGTTATGGTGAATACTCTAAAGCAGGAGAGTATGTGTATGACCATCCATTCCTATGGGGAAGTAAACGTACGGGACCAGATTTACATCGTATTGGAGGAAAGTATTCAGATAACTGGCATTTAAATCACATGTACGATCCACAAAGTACTTCTTCTGGTTCTATTATGCCGGCATACCAATGGTTAATCAAGAATGAATTGGATAAGTCGGATACGGAAACCAAGATGAAAGTTATGGTTAAATTAGGAGTTCCTTATTCTGAAGAAGAAATAGCCAACGCCCAACAACACATGCTGGAACAAGGAACTCAAATTGAGAAAAACTTGTATTCTGATCCAGATTTTGCTGAATCATATGAATCCGACAAAAAAGCTGGAGGGGAGGATTTCGTAGAAATGCGTAATCGTGAAATTGTAGCACTAATAGCTTATTTACAACGACTAGGAACTGATATTAAAGTACAAGATTTAGAGGAAACAACAAGCACCTTAAACTAAAACATCATGTTAAAATTTGCAAAAAATTATATGGATAGTATAGAGGGTATTGAAATTTTTCCCATCATATCCTTACTGATATTTTTCACCTTCTTTGTAGGCTTATTTTGGTGGGTTATTACTGCTAAAAAAGACTATATCAAAGAAGTAAGCGACATGCCATTAGATAACCAAAAAGACCAAACATTATGAGACAATCAATCCCATCATGGGTAAGGGTACCCGTTATTTTCTTTACAGTTTTTGCATTAGTAGAGTACTTTGTTAATTCAGGAAAACAACCTGCGTTTATAGAGTATCCAGTTGTACTCCTGTTTTTGGCCTTTATTTTATTTGTGTTAGTTGCTATAGAAGCTATTATAAGTTCTTTGGAGAATATACTATATCAAAGTTTAGATGAAGAAGCAAAAGCAAGATACGACGCTAAAAAATCAACACCCTCTAAGTGGGCGGAAAAAATTAAGGTACTTTACAAAAAATCTCTTGGTTCTAAACCTATAGAAAAAGAGCATGAAATTGTTTTAGACCATAATTACGACGGAATTAGAGAATTAGATAACGACCTTCCGCCATGGTGGTTATATGGTTTCTACGCTTCCATAGTTTTTGCCGCCATTTATTTAATAAAGTATGAAGTTTTCGATGGAGAAAACCAATACGATGAATTGAAAACAGAATACGCCCAAGCCCAAATAGCTATTGAAGAGTATAAAAAAACCGCTAAAAACTTAGTAGATTTCAATACTGTTGAAGTTTTAACCAGTGCAGCAGACTTAAGTAATGGTAAAGCAATATACGAGACCAACTGTGTTGCTTGTCATCAATCAGATGGTGGCGGAGGAATTGGACCAAACCTTACTGATGAATATTGGATTTTAGGAGGCGGAATTAAGAATGTATTTAAAACAATTTCGGAAGGTGGTAGAAACGGAAAAGGTATGATTGCCTGGAAACAAAGTTTAAAACCATTAGAAATTGCTCAAGTGGCAAGTTATGTACTACAACTCCAAGGTAACACCCCTGAAAAACCAAAAGAGGCAGAAGGTGAAATCTGGAAAGAAGAATAAAAGTAAATAAAAACTCAATATTTGAATCAAGAATTAAGACCACATCTTCCATCCAAATGTCTTAATTCTTGATTCTTTAAAAATAAACCATGGAAACCCCAGAAAACGAAACATTTAGAGACTCCATTGGCACAGTAACTGAAGATGGAAAACGTGCTTGGGTTTACCCTAAACAACCAAGTGGCAGGTTTTATGAATATCGTAAAGTAGTTAGTTACGTTCTATTACTATTTTTAATTGCTGCTCCATTTATAAAAATTAATGGAAATCAGTTTTTATTATTTAATATTTTAGAAAGGCGCTTTAACATATTCGGACTCCCGTTTTGGCCTCAAGATTTTCATCTCTTTGTAATTTCCATGATAATTGGGGTTATTTTCATTGCCCTATTTACAGTGAGTTTTGGTAGAATATTCTGTGGTTGGATCTGTCCTCAAACTATATTTATGGAAATGGTTTTCCGTAGAATAGAATATTGGATAGATGGAGATAGAAATAAACAACGCCGTTTAGACAACCAACCATGGAATGCTGAAAAAATAAGAAAACGCAGTTTAAAATGGTTCATTTTTATCATCATTTCATTTCTTATTGCCAATGTGTTTTTAGCCTATTTGATAGGAAGCGATAAATTAATTCAATATATAAAAGAAGGTCCATTAGAGCATACTGGTACGCTATTTCCATTAATTATTTTTACCGCTATATTCTATTTCGTTTTTGCCTGGTTTAGAGAACAAGTATGTATTATAGCTTGTCCTTACGGAAGATTACAAGGGGTTCTTTTAGATAACAAATCTATAGTTGTAGCCTACGACCATAAACGAGGTGAAGGGGAAAATGGTAGAAAAAAATTCAGAAAAGGAGAAGATCGAGAAGCTTTAGGCCATGGAGACTGTATAGACTGTATGCAATGTGTTCATGTTTGTCCTACGGGAATAGATATTAGAAACGGAACGCAATTAGAATGTGTTAACTGCACTGCTTGTATAGATGAGTGCGACCATATTATGGAAAGCATCAACCTTCCCAAAGGTTTGATTAGATATGCAAGTGAAGATGAAATTGAAAAGAAAGAAAAGTTTAAAATAACTGCAAGAATGAAAGGCTATATAGCTGTTCTTGTTATTTTAACAGGGGCTCTTTTGGGTATGCTGTCGTTAAGAAACGATGTCGAAGCACGTATTTTAAGGTTACCAGGACAATTATACGAACATAAGGAAGGAGACATAATTAGTAATGTATTTACTTACAAACTAATTAATAAAACCACTAAATCTGTAGACAATATTACCTTCAAACTTAAAAAATATAAAGGTGAAATTAAATTAGTTTCAAATTCTGACACTTTTAATGTTCCTGAACAAGGAATGGCAGAAGGAACTTTATTTATTGAAATAAATAAAAAAGAACTAGAAGGAGATAAAAACAAGCTTACTATTGAAGTTTATAGTGGAGACAAATTGGTTGAAACAACAACGGTTAGGTTTTTAGCACCAAGAAGTTATTATTAAAATCAGAACAACTGATTTTAAAATTGAAAAACATTAACTAAACAATATTCCTGCACATACAGGAACTTAGATATGAAAATAAATTGGGGAACAGGTCTTGTAATTGCCATGTTATGCTTTATTAGCTTTATTATGTATTTTATAATAAAAGTAAATACAGATAGTACTTACGATCATGATTTAGTTATCGAAGAATATTACAAAGCTGAATTAAAATTTCAAGGAGAACTTAACAGAGAGAAAAAATCTAGAGAACTAGCTGAAGATATTTCTTGGAAAAAAACAGAAGAAGGTCTGTTAATCAGCTTTCCAGATAACTTAAATACAGAAGAAATTACTGGAAGTGTATTTTTATACAGAACATCCAATAAAAAATTTGATTTTGAAATGCCTATTTCTATTTCAAACAATATTATGCTTATTCCTTCCGATCGCCTACTAGAAGGCAGATGGAACCTAAAAGTAGATTGGAAATATAAAAATGGCGAATATTTATATAAAAAGGAAATTATGTACTAATACCTACCTAAGGTAATAAAATAACTCATTTTCAAAACTCAACTTACATTATGCTTTGGTCTGCCCTTGCATTAGGATTATTAGGTAGCTTCCACTGTGTTGGTATGTGTGGACCTATTGCCTTTATGTTACCTGTGGACAGAAGCCATTCGGTAAAAAAAATAGCACAAATATCCACCTATCATTTTGGACGATTACTGGCTTACAGCATTATAGGACTTGTATTTGGTCTTGTTGGGAAAGGTCTATATCTATTTGGAATCCAGCAGCAACTATCTATCGCAATTGGAGTTTTAATGATTGTAGTTATTCTA
>NZ_DATGNR010000018.1:0-7694 GCF_035306605.1 Xanthomarina sp.
TTACATTGATTTTCATCCCATTATTGGTTGGATTGTTACCCCCAATACGGATCCAGTTACCTTGTAAATCATCCAAAGGATAGGTTTGTTGTTGTGGATTGTTATCTGGTTCCAAAGAATCTGAGCTACAAGACACAGATAGAGTTATTAGAACAGTAAAAAGCAGCATTGTTTTAATATGTTTTTTAAAAGTTTTCATGATGTGTGTATTTAATTTGGTTTTCATATCATTTAAATTTTTTATAGGTTTTTACATAAATTTTTTATAATCTTTTGAGTTGATGGAAAAGTTGGTTTCTTCCAGAGCAACACAAGTCATTTTCAAGGTTTCAGGTTTTTTCTTTGTGGTAACTGTCATGGTCATTTCCATCATTAAACCATCTACTTGTTTCATCCATTCTTGGTTGGCCTGATTTTTTTTATCGTCTATATTGTAAAAAGCCCGAGGGAAAGTAATATCTGCTTCTTTGGTTACCCATACACTTCCGTTATAATCTTCACCGGATATCTTATACTCTCTGCAGATATAATTTAATATAATCTTGGTGTTATTGGTTTTCTCAATTTTTACATCGTTACTGGAAGAGTCATGGTCTTCTACAAAATCGTTTACGTCCAAAGACGTGGACATGAGCATTTTTTTTCCTCCTGCTTCAGTAAACATGTACATGGTTTTTTTGTCCAAATCCATGACATTGAACATGGTACTTGCATTTTCTATGGTATTCCCAAAATAATTTTCATCCTTGGCCAGAAAATAGGTGAAAGTGGTATTATATTTATCACTTTCCATTTGCATCACGTATTTATGCGAAAAACTATAGACACTCTCTGGCGCCTTGTCTTCTGAAGTTGTTTTGCTTTTTTTGGATGATTTGGATTTTTTATTTCCTTCATTGTTAAATACCGAATCAAAGGCCTTTCGGTTTCTTTTTGCGATTTTTGCTCCACTTTACGTTCCACAGTACGTTCTGCAGCATTGGTAGCCTTATCTGCCAGTCGTTCAAAAATTTGTGCTTGTGCATTAAACACAATTAGTATAAAAAAGCTTGTTGTTACTAATAATTTCATGATCAATAATTTTTATTGTTTTTACTTTTATGGTTTTAAAATGATAAAGGTTAACATTTATAAACAGTACTTTAAAAATGGTGATATATCTTTCTGTAGGTGCTACTTGATTATGGTTACCGATTTTATGATTTTGTTGTTCAGCAAAATTCTAAGCTCATATTGACCCTTTTTTAAATGATCGATACTTATATATATTTTTGTTTCTACATCTGTTTTTTGGCTATTGGTATAGCGTTTCATTTGTTATTGTTTAAAGATGTTTAAAATTAAAAACGGAGAGTTTACCTTGATAACAAATATGTTTCAAAGGATATAAGATATGTTCCAAATGTTGTGAAATTCTGTTTTCTAAGGATTTAGAGAGTAATCTTGAGGTGTGCAACCATAAATTTCCTTGAAGCACTTATTGAAATAAGAAGGGGAATTAAACCCAACCTGATAGGCAATTTCTGCCATAGTGGCATCGGATTTTTTTAACAGCTCCACAGATAATTTTAAGCGCTGGGACCTTAAAAACTCGCTGGTAGTCATACCTGTTATGGCTTTTAGTTTCCTGTGAAGTTGCGTACGACTTATTTGCATGTGTTTTCCTAAAGCTTCGCTGTTAAAATCTGGGTTTGTAATGTGCTTATCCAAAGTTGTTTGAAGTCTTTTTAAAAATTCGGTTTCAGTGGACGTAATTGCCAATTCAGGATTTATTGTTAAGGTACTACTAAAATGCTTTTTAAGTTTTAAGCGACTTTCAATCAGTTTTTCCACCCTAACTTTTAATTTTTCGCTACTAAACGGTTTTGTAACGTAGGCATCTGCTCCTGTTTTAATTCCTTGTATCTCATTGACTTCCCCTACTTTAGCAGTAAGAAGTATGACAGGAATATGACTGGTAAGTTCATTGGTTTTTATCTCGTGGCACAATTCCATTCCGTCCTGTTCTGGCATCATAATATCACTTATAATCAAATCCGGAAGCTGCTTCTTGGCTTTTTCAATACCTATTTTACCATTTGCTGCTTCCATAACCTGATAACTATCTAAAAACATTGAAACTATAAACGCACGTATATCTGGTTCGTCTTCAACTATGAGTATACTAGGTTTTTCTGTATGTGTTTTCGAAAACACGGAATCTAAATCCTGTTTTTTTGAGGTAGCGTAAGCCAATAATTCGTTTTCATTAAAAGCCTCTTTACTAATAGGAAGTGTAACCGTAAATTGTATTCTATTTGCATCCAAATTGTTGGCAATAATGGTTCCCTTAGAAAGCGAAACCAAATCACGAACCAAAGCCAATCCAACACCAACACCATCAGACAATTCATTATTCTGATAAAAACGCTGAAACAACTTGGTTAAATCTTCTTTTCCAACCTGCTTACTATTGTTTATAATAGACATTACCAACATACCATTTTGGTTTGTGGCTTCAAAGATTATTTTACTGTTTTTTGGGGCATATTTTATTGCATTTGAAAGCAGGTTGGTACTTACCTTTTCTATAATATCCTTATCAAACCAAACAGCTTTTAAATCTTGAACCTGAAAACTAATTTTAATGTTTTTTTCTTTGGCCTTATATTGAAAAGCACTTATTAATTGTTTCAATAAAATAGTTAGGTTCCCTTGGGCTACTTTAAGTTTTACTTGCCCAGAATCTATCATGGAAAGATCCAACATCTGGTCTACCAGATTGAGCAATCTATTAGCGTTTTGTTTTACCAAGGTAAGTTCTTTCTTATCGGTTTTAGATAAGTCTGATTTGGCCAATTGGTTATCTATAGGTCCTGAGATTAGTGTTAGAGGTGTTCGAAATTCATGTGAAATATTGGTGTACAGCTTGGTTTTAAATTCGTCCAGTGCCTTGGCTGCTTTCAATTTATTTAACGCCATATTCTGGTTAAGCTTCAAAACATAAAATGAAAAAATAATGGCAGCAAAAATTAATCCGTAAGCTACATAAGCCATGGTCTTTTTGTACCAAGGTGCATTTATGGTGAATTGCTTGGAAGCTATAGGCGTGTCATCAAGTATGTTATAGGCAGACTTTACATAAAAAGTATAATTGCCAGATTCCAAATTTGTAAAGCTCACAAAGTTGCTTTCTGCTTCGTGCCACAAACTATTTTCGTCGTTAAGTTTGTAGTAATAGTTTAATTTTTTAGGAAAGCTATAATCATTGGTTGCAAAATGTATCGTAAAATAAGATTGATCGGGATTTACATCAAAATGGTCTGTATGCTTTATATTTTGCTTTTCTATTTCAAATTTTGTATCGGATTTGGAAGTTTTGGAATATAGGTCTACCTCTGTAATCAAAGGTTTTGTATGAACTTCAGGAAATTTAAACCCCTTTGGGGCAATAACTTGAATGCCTTTTTCTGTTCCAAAATAAAATTCATTTTTATAAAATAAACGCGACGTAAACAAGCAAGCATTGGAGACCAAACCATCTGATGCATTAAAGTTAATAAGGCGATCTTTAGTGGCATCGTAAACATAAATACCATTCCTAATGGTACTAATCCAATATATTCCTGGAGCATGGGAATTTATGGCCATTGTTTTTTTATCAAAAAAATCATTACCTATTTTAAAACTTCGAAAGGTACGACTTTCTGGATTGTAGATGTTGATACCACTATCCATACCAAACCAAATTTCGCCAGTATCAGCCTCAAAAATTTCATAGGCTGTGTTTGTATTTAAGGTGTTCTTTTTAGGTTTTTCCTTGGTGAATTGCTCATAATCAAATGGTTTTTCGTTAGAACTGACCTTAGATATTTCTGGGATTTTGTAAATACCATTCCCAACGGTAATGACCCATAGATTATCGTTTTTATCTATTTTTAATTGTAATCCTTTTAATTCATAAGGGCCATTTTCATTTTTAAAAGTAAAATTCCTTAGCACTTCCCCTTTTAAATTTACCAAATGCAATCCTTCCCAAGAACTCACCCACAAAAATTCATTTTTATCCTGAACAATGCCGTAAATTTTAAACAGATTTTTATTATCGCTAGGTATTTCATGGGTTTTAATCATACCTTGAGCATCTAATTGGTATAACTTATTTGTTAAACCAGCAGTCCAAATACCATGACTTGTTTTCACGGCCGAAAACATTCTTATGGGAATCAGGTTTTTTAATGTATTGGTCTCCTTTTCGTACTCAAACAGACCATCCCTTCCCACTATAAACAACTTTTCATCATCTGGAATTATTCGTCTGGCGTGAACGGGAATCACATGTTTAAATAAGCGCCCAGCTATGCTTTCTTTATAAAGTCCGTTATTGGTGCCTATCCATAAAATCCCTTGACGATCCACAAAAAGCGCTTGTAAAACCCCTAAAACATGGTTCAAGTCAGGTGGCATTTCTAATTTTTTAAAGGACTGGTTTAAAACATGATATTCATACATATAGGTTTTTCCCAAAAAAAACATGGTGTGGTTTACCATATTGGAAATGCCATAAATTATTTCGGGTGTTTCCAGTAATACTGGAGATTGCCCAAGTGTATAGGTGTACAAGTCATCATTCATTTTTAGTATAAAATTGGATGTTCCTGTTTGAAACATCTTATTTATATTTTCTGCTTGATAAACAGGCTCCAATTCTTTTAATGACTCATGATACACATAAATGCTATTGTTAAAAGCCAAAACTATTTGTCCATTATTGGTTTCGTTTATAAAAATATTGCCACCAAGATCATTGACTTTTTCAACAGGTCCAGACATTGTTTTTCTATAAAGTGCGTTTTCAGATTCAATCCATAACACATCCTTGGATGTAATAAACAAATCGTAAATAATCATTCCATTTAAAGCAGTGTCTCCTTCAATAAGATCAATTTTTTCAAACTCTTCGGTATCCTGATCAAAACGTATCAATCCTTCACCTTGTGTGCCTATCCAAAAAATACCTTCACTGTCTTGAACCATGGCACGAACCCAGTTTGCCGGAAGGGATTTGTGCTTTTGTGGATTGTAATGGTATGATTTTGTATTTGTTTCAAAAAATTTATAAAGGCCATCCTGGGTTCCAACCCAAATAAAACCTTCCCTATCCTGCATAATAGAAGATATGTATTGATTATCCAATTCCCCTTCTATGGGGTTTAATCTAAGAAAATCAATGGCATTTGAAACTTTTGGTGCTTGCGAAAAGAGCATCCAGGGAAACAAACAAAATAAAAGTAGCCTTAAGTATATCATTAATAATGGATTCGTTACTTAAAGTTACTAAAAATGTTTTGATAACCTTATTATAAAACTGCAGTTATTGCTTTGACCATTTTTTCAGCACGTGCTTTCACTTCTGCCTCGGTCCATGAAAGTTTAATCAAACACGAGATGTTTCTAGCTATATAATGATCTGATTGGTCAAATGTTTTTGTTTGAAGATATTTTAACCCTTCTTTAACTTCATTGGAAATTGGGTACAAAGACTTTAGTTCTTTTAAATGCTCCCACTTTCTAATATAATGCCAGTTGTTATCATAGTAGTGAAAACAGGCATCCACACCATGGTCTTTAAAAGCTGACGATGCTTTTCTTGCTGTTTCTAAATCTGGTAAAAAGAAGCTTAAAAACGAATAACTTTCTTCTCCTCCTTCTGGAACGGTTCTGAAAGTGACTTCTGGAATCTCAGACAGGGCTTCCCTTAGTATGGTATAATTTTTCTTTTGAATGGTCACAAATTCATCCAAACGTCTTAATTGTGCCAAACCAACAGCTGCATGAAGCTCAGATATTCTAAAATTATAACCTAAAAACGGATGGGTTTCTGCACCACGATCCTTACCAACATGGTCGTGACCATGATCTGAATAATGATCGGCATGCCTATAATATGCTTCATTATTTGTTAAGACCGCACCTCCTTCTCCAGCTGTAATAATCTTTACAAAATCTAAAGACAAACAGCCTAAATCGCCAATACTACCTACAGGTTTTCCTTTATACGATGCTCCAGTTGCCTGCGAAGAATCTTCAATAACCACCAGCTTATGCTTTTTACAAAGCGCCATTAACGCGTCCATATTTGCCATACTCCCACACATATGAACCGGCATAACAGCCTTTGTTTTTGGTGTAATGGCAGCTTCTACCGCTTTTGGATCTAATGTTAAGGTATCATCAATATCCACCAAAACAGGAATGGCTCCTAACATCATTATAGCTTCAAAACTTGCTACAAAAGTAAAAGTTGGCATAATAACCTCGTCTCCTGCTCCAATTCCAGCACTAGCTAAAGCAACAGAAACAGCAGCCGTACCACTAGAAACTAATTGCGCATGCTTTACTTGAAGTTGATGTTCCAAGGTACGTTCTAGTTCCTTGGCTTTCCAATGTCCGTTACGCATACCATCAAATCCATAGCGCATTAACACTCCATTATCCAACACATCGTTTAGTTCTTTTCTTTCTTTATCTCCAAATAATTCAAATCCTGGCATGACTTTCTAATTTTAAATTTTATAACTCAATAATACTATCTGTGATCTTTTTTCTTACTTTTTTAAACTCAGCAAACATGTCTTTTTCATCCCGATATCCAATAGGTAAAAGTAACACCGACTTCAATCCTTGTTTATTCAATTCTAAAAGCTCGTCGTATTTTTCTGGTACAAAACCTTCCATTGGACAAGAATCAAGACCTTCTATAGCACAAACCGTCATTAAATTACCTAAAGCCAGATAGGCTTGATTGATAGCCCAGTTTTCAATATCCTTTTGGGATTTTTTCTCAAAATCGTCTATTAAAAACTCCTCAAATGGTTTAAGAATATGTTTAGGTGTATTTCGTATTTTATGAACTCGATCAAAATAATTTGTTACAAACTCCTTATCTATATTAGTTTGAATACATAAAATAAGCACATGTGAAGCTTGAATTATTTGCTTTTGGTTAAAAGAATATTCAAGAAGTTTCGCTTGCAAGTTCTTGTCAGCCAACACAACTAATTTAATAGGTTGTAAACCATAAGAGGAAGCCGTTAAGTTAAAAGCTTGTTTAATAATATCCAATTTTTCGGTTGGTACTATTTTATTAGGAGAAAAAGCTTTTGTAGCATAACGCCACTGCAGTTTATTTATAATTTCCATGACTCATTTTAAATAAGAACAGCAAAAATACCATTTGAATTTTGTTCCAACTAACAGATAATCAAAATTATTATTCGCCTTAAAAAAAAAGTTTAAAAAATTATGCATAATTTATTTGAAAGAATGAAAAAAGGATTCTATATTTGCACCCGCATTCAAGGAATACTTGATGAGATACGCAAAGGAGAAATGGCAGAGCGGTCGAATGCGGCAGTCTTGAAAACTGTTGAGGGTCACACCTCCGGGGGTTCGAATCCCTCTTTCTCCGCTGAGAGATTTACAAATCTCACCAAAAGCCGATAAACACTATGTTTATCGGCTTTTTTCATTTTCTCCATCATCAAATAAAAGCATTCAAATTCAAATAAAAGGTGAGCGATTCGGTGCGTATTTTTAAATATAATTTTACGCACCGAATCACCATCTTAAATACTGCTAAACAACAACTTACGTTAAGTATATTTTTTATTGTTCATTATCTTTTTGTACTTTTAAAGTTCATAAAAATTACG
>NZ_DATGNR010000019.1:0-38215 GCF_035306605.1 Xanthomarina sp.
TTAGTCTCTCTTATCTTCTCTTGGTTTTCTATCGTCGCGTCTGTTGTTATCACGTCCACGATTGTTATCACGAGATCCTCTATTGTTGTCTCTACTGTTGTTATCTCTTGGAGGTCTTTCTACAAAACCTTCAGGTTTAGGCAAGATGGCTTTTCTAGATACTTTTTCTTTTCTAGTTTTTGGATCAACTCCAAAATACTTCACATCAAAAACATCTCCCATATTAACTACGTCAGATACATTTTCTGTGCGTTCCCATGCTAATTCACTAACGTGTAATAACACTTCGTTTCCTGGTGCATCTGTATATTCTACTACGGCACCAAAATCTAGCATTTTAATAACTTTTACTTCGTAAACGCTACCTACTTGTGGTTTGAATAGTAAAGAGTCTATTTTTGCTAATACAGCATTAATGCCTTCTTGTCCAACTCCTAAAATTTCAACAATACCTTCTTCTGTAATAGGATCTTCATTAATTACAATAGTTGTTTTTGTTGCTTTTTGCAATTCTTGAATTACTTTTCCACCAGGTCCAATAAGCGCACCAATAAATTCATTAGGAATTCTTCTGGTAATCATTTTTGGTGAGTGTGGTTTCACGTCAGCATTAGGTGTAGCAATTGTTTCAGTGATTTTATCTAAAATATGTAAACGACCATTACGGGCTTGTTTTAAGGCATTAACAAGAATTTCGTATGACAATCCTTTTACTTTAATGTCCATTTGACAAGCTGTGATACCATCTGCAGTACCAGTTACTTTAAAGTCCATGTCTCCTAAGTGATCTTCATCACCTAAAATATCAGAAAGTACGGCATATTTACCAGATTTAGTATCAGAAATTAATCCCATTGCAATTCCAGAAACAGGTTTTATTAACTGAACACCAGCATCCATCAACGCCATAGTACCAGCGCAAACAGTTGCCATTGAAGAAGAACCGTTAGATTCTAAAATTTCAGAAACAACTCTTATTGTGTAAGGGCTATCGTCTGGAACCATTCCTTTTAATGCACGTTGTGCTAGGTTACCGTGTCCTATCTCACGACGAGATGTACCACGGATTGGTCTTGCCTCACCTGTTGAGAATGGTGGGAAGTTATAATGTAAATAGAAACGCTCTTCACCTTCGTAAGATGGCATATCTATTTGGTTTGCTTCTCTTGATGTACCTAAAGTAACTGTTGCTAATGCTTGAGTTTCTCCACGTGTAAAAATCGCCGAGCCGTGTGTAGATGGTAAATAGTCGATTTCACACCAGATTGGTCTGATTTCGTCAGTTTTTCTTCCATCTAAACGTAGGCCTTCGTTTAAGGTTAAATCGCGAATAGCCTCTTTTTCAGCTTGGTTGTAATATTTAGATATCATTTCACCATATTCTGCTATTTCTTCTTCGCTGAAAGTGGCTTTTACTTCTTCTTTAATTGCTTCAAATGCAGCGCTTCTTTCATGTTTAGCCGATCCAGCTTTTGCTATTGCATACACTTTGTCGTATGCCATATCGTGGATTTTCTTAGCTAAATCTTCATCTTCTCTTTCTGGTTCATATTCACGCACTGTTTTCTTTCCAAAAGCTTCCGCAAGTCTAACTTGAGCAGCACATTGTACTTTAATAGCTTCGTGAGCAAACTTAATGGCTTCTGCCATTTCTTCTTCAGAAATTTCATCCATTTCACCTTCAACCATCATTACAGAATCGGCGGAAGCTCCAATCATCATATCGATGTCAGATTCTAATAATTGTGCACGTGTTGGATTGATAATAAATTCGCCGTTAACACGACCAACTCTAGCTTCAGAGATAGGACATTCAAACGGGAAATCGGATAACTGAATAGCAGCTGAGGCAGCTAAACCAGCCATTGCGTCTGGCATCACATCGTCGTCATGAGACATTAACTGAATCATTACTTGAGTTTCAGCGTGGTAATCTTTTGGGAATAATGGACGTAAAACACGATCCACTAAACGCATGGTTAAAACCTCACCATCACTTGGTCTTGCTTCTCTTTTGAAGAAACCACCTGGATAACGTCCAGATGCAGCAAATTTTTCGCGATAATCTACCGTTAATGGTAAAAAATCAACATCACTTTGTTTGTAGTTGGAAACAACTGTACATAACAACATACATTTTCCAGATTGTACTACAACCGAACCATGAGCCTGTTTGGCTAATTTTCCGGTTTCGATGGTAATTTCTCTACCATCGCCAAGGTCTATAACCTCTTTAAAAACTTTTGGAATCATAATTTATTTAATTCTAATTAAACATTGGTAGTTGTGTTGTAGTAGTAGTTGTGACCAATGAAAAACTATGAATAGCTTCTTATTTTTCGAATTTTATACTCTTGCGAATGAGTTAGTTTAAAACAAAAAAAGAGGCGCGAAGCCTCTTAGATTGTGATTATTTTCTTAATCCTAATTCTTTAACAATAGCACGGTATCTTAATACATCTTTCTTTATTAAGTAGTCAAGTAAAGCACGACGCTTACCTACTAACTTTACTAACGAACGCTCTGTGTTAAAATCTTTACGATTGTTTTTTAAGTGTCCACTTAAGTGGTTAATTCTGTGCGTGAATAACGCAATTTGACCTTCTGCCGTACCAGTATCGTTTTTTCCTTTACCGTGTTTTGCGAAAATCTCTTCTTTTACTTCTTTAGTTAAATACATTCTAATATTATTGTAAATGATTGTTATGTATATGAAAGCGTATCTTTCAAGCTGCAAATATACTACTTTTTCATTAATTGTAATCTTTTGTAAATAGAATATTTGAGTTTTGAGTGTAAATTGTAGGTTTTCAGTCTGTTATGTAGGTTGTTTTTAAGTGTGAATGAGGATGAAAATACGAGGTTTTACCCTCAATTAATCAGTTAGTATTTCAAAATAAAAAGCGACCTTTAAATAATTAAAAGATCGCTTTTTATATTTATTTCTTAAAAAACAACTACTCTCTTAAAGGTTGATTTGTAATTAAATCGATATAAAGATTCACTTTGTTTTTTAGATTCTTTCTGTGGGTGATGAAATCCAAAAACCCATGTTCTAATAAAAACTCAGATGTTTGAAATCCGTCAGGTAAGTCTTGTCCTGTGGTATCTTTTACCACACGAGGTCCTGCAAATCCGATTAGAGCTCCTGGTTCAGCAATATTAATATCGCCTAACATAGCAAAAGAAGCTGTTGTTCCTCCAGTTGTAGGATCGGTACATAATGATATGTATGGAATTCCAGCATCTGCTAATTGCGCTAATTTAACCGATGTTTTAGCTAATTGCATTAAGGATAAAGCTGCTTCCATCATTCTAGCTCCTCCGGATTTAGAGATAATCATGAAAGGGATTTTCTTTTTTAATGAGTAATCGGCAGCACGTGCAATTTTCTCACCTACTACAGATCCCATAGAACCACCAATAAATGAAAAATCCATACAAGCTACGACTAAATCTTTACCTTTTGATTTACCAACTGCTGTGCGAACCGCATCTTTTAATTTGGTTTTTTCCTGAGCTGCTTTTAAACGTTCTGGATATTTTTTAGTATCCTCGAATTTTAATGGGTCTTTAGATTCTAATTTTGTATCTAATTCCTTAAACTTATTATCGTCGAATAAAATTTCGAAATACTCTTTGCTTCCAATTCTTACATGATATCCATCTTCTGGACTTACGTAAAAATTCTGTTCCAATTCTTTAGTGTCTACTATCTTACCAGTAGGCGATTTATACCACAATCCTTTAGGAGTATCCTTTTTTTGTTCGGTGGTAGTATGAATACCTTTTTCTTTTCTTTTAAACCAAGACATAATGATTCACGATTTTAGGTTTATGATTTTCGATTTATAAATCTTAAAAATCATAAACACTATTATTAGTTTAGAGCGGCAAAATTAAACGATTAATTTGAATTGAGCCTTTTCACTTTTATATATTTTATAAAGTATTTACGTTGTTCAAATCTTCAAAAGCCTTTTTTAATCGTTTTACAAAGGAGTCTTCCCCTTTTCGTAACCAAACTCTTGGGTCGTAATATTTCTTGTTTGGAACATCGTCGCCATCAGGATTTCCTATTTGAGATTGTAAATACGCTTCTTTTTCTTTCATATAATCACGAACACCAGACGTAAATGCATATTGCATGTCTGTATCGATATTCATTTTGATAACCCCGTAGCTAATTGCTTCACGAATTTCTTCTACCGATGATCCAGAGCCACCATGAAATACGAAATCGATGTGATTATGTCCGACTCCAAATTTCTTAGATACAAATTCTTGTGAGTTTTTTAGAATTTTTGGTGTTAGTTTTACGTTTCCAGGTTTGTAAACACCATGCACATTTCCAAATGCTGCTGCAATGGTAAATTGGTTGCTTATTTTGCTTAATTCTTCATAAGCATAAGCTACCTCTGCTGGTTGTGTGTAAAGTTTCGAGTCGTCAACATCTGTATTGTCAACTCCATCTTCTTCACCACCTGTTATACCTAATTCTATTTCTAAGGTCATACCCATTTTACTCATTCTAGAAAGGTATTTTTTACATATTTCTATGTTTTCTTCAATAGGTTCTTCACTTAAATCAATCATGTGAGAACTATATAAAGGTTTACCGGTTTCTTTAAAGTGTTGTTCGCTTGCATCTAATAATCCGTCTATCCAAGGTAGAAGTTTTTTTGCGCAGTGGTCTGTATGTAAAATAACTGGAACTCCATAGGCTTCTGCTAATAAGTGAACGTGTTTTGCTCCGGCAATACTTCCTACAATGGCAGCTTGTTGATTTTCGTTACTTAAACCTTTTCCGGCATTGAAAACGCCTCCACCATTGGAGAATTGAATAATCACTGGTGCATTTAAATCTCTGGCAGTTTCTAAAACTCCGTTGATGCTGTTTGATCCAACTACGTTTACAGCTGGCAGGGCGAAGCCTTTTTCTTTAGCCAGTTTAAAAATATTCTGAACCTCTTGTCCTGTTGCAACTCCAGGTTTAATGTTATGAGCCATGATTGTTAAATTAAAATGTTAGAAATACAAAAATAAGAAAATTTAATAGCTTAGAATGGGTAATTGATACCTATGTTATAAACAGCCTTAGAAAAGTTGTATTCATTGAACCATCTATTCTTTTCTGGATAGGAAGGATCGTAGGTTTTAAACCCAATGTCAAAACGGAAAACTGCAAAGCCAAAATCGTATCTAAGTCCAAAACCAGAGCCCACAGCTATGTTTTTTAACGAAGAGAAATTGGTGAATGCTGCATCCGGATCTGTAATGTCATCTAAAACATTCCAAATGTTACCCGTATCTATAAAGAATGCACCATTAAATTTTCCAAAAATATTAAAACGGTGTTCTATATTGAAAGCAAGTTTTAAGTTAGCTTCGTTAAACTCGTCGTTGCTGTCTAAGCTACCTGGTCCAAGACTGTAGGCTGTCCAAGCACGATTATCGTTAGTACCTCCAGCAAAGAAACTTTTAGAAAAAGGAATGTTGGTCGAGTTTCCGTAAGGAATTGCTATACCGGCAAAAGTTCTGATAGCTAAAACATTTTTCTTGCCTAAATCCCAATGTTTTATATAGTCAAGCTCTGTTTTTACGTATTGTGAATAGGCTACATTAAAAAGTTCGTATTGACCTGAATCGTTTTTGGTGAAACCAGCAATATTTGAAATGGCTGAAAATAAATTCCCTGCTAATTCTAGTTTAACTCTAAAAATAGAAAAGGTTTCATCGTATAAGTTTTCCCTATTATCTCTAGTAAAATTAAAGTTGGTTGCAAAAATAAGGTTGTTTTCAGATAGTCTTGTTTTTCTTTCGTTAATGGAATGTACATCGTTGTATCTTGGATCTCCTGGTTGTAGAGTTGTGTTACCAGAAAGGACATCGTTGATAAACGTATTAGTTTGTTGTGGATACGCTAGGTCTTCCCCATTGTTATATCCAATTTCTTGAGAAATGTCGTTTAATTCGCTGTATGAGTTTTGGTAAATTCCGAAGTAATTGTCTGGATTTAAGTTTCTAACATATTGAACATTGAACAAGTCCAATCTGTTTGTAATTAAGTTAGAAGCAAACCATTTGTAATTAAACACTCCGGAAACTGTTTGTTTGTCTAGCCCTACATTAGTTTGGCTTGAGGTTGCTAGTGAAATCCTCGTGCTTGGGAACATGGTTTTTGGGATGATTCGTTCCGTGTTAAAAGGGAAAAACAGTCTTGGGATGGTTAGTTTTAAATCGACTCCAATTTCGTTGATATCAAAAAACGGATCACTTTCATCACCACCATCCTTGGAGGCTCCAATAGAACCAAATGCTGAAAGCTCTAAAGTTTCTGCTCCTCTAAATACATTTCGCATTAAAAGACTTGGGTTGAATGAAAGCCCAATAGATTGAATGTTACTTTGGGATACTTCAGCACTAAAATTCAATCCAAACTTTTTATAAGGTGTTAATAAAATATTGGCAGTTAATGTGGTGTCTGCGTTTTCTATATACTCAATACTTGGATGCTTAAAGGTCTGTAAATTATTTATATGTCGGTATGTGTTTGTTCTGTCTTTATCTCTAAAAACCTCGCCAGGAGTGATGAAAACAGCATCTGTTATGGCTTTAGCTTTGAATCGCATTTTTCCATAACTAAACAAATTAAAATTTTTAAATAAAGTTGAATCCTTAAAAGTTAAGTCCTTGTTTTCATAAGTGTAATCTGTAAAAACATTAACTTCTTTTATTTTGTAAATGTTGAATGGCTCTTTGTATGAAGAGTCTTGAGTTCGTACCGATCTATTTAAAATTTGAAGTTCTACATTTACCTTATTATTGGTGTCAATTGTATCCATTTCAAAGTATACATAATCCTGACTAAAATGGTAGACTCCCGAGTTTCTTAAGTTTCTGGTAATTCGTTCTTTTTCGTTACTAAAAATGGCTGTTTGATATTGTGTATTCTTTTTTATATACGATTCAGCTTTGGTTGTTTGATAAAGTGAATCTACCACAGGGGTGCTAATTTTAGTAAATAACGAGTCTATAATATAAGGTTGACCTGTTTTTACTCGGTAATTAACTAAGGCTTTTTTATTGTCTAAGGTATCTATTTCCGAAGAGGCGTCTACATTAAACCATCCGTTATTAAAATAGTAAGCTTCTAACTGCTTTTCAGATCTTGATATTTTATCTGGATTGACAATAACGGGAGCTTCTCCAGTTTTTTTTAACCAATTATTAAATCCAATTCTATTTTCAACATATTTATCTAGTTGCTTTTTTGAGAGAAAACGCTCCAATCTTTTTCTCTTTTTAGGGTTGGAGTCGATATTCGCATTTATAATAGAATCTATATTTGGTCTAGCAGAATTGTATAAGTAAAGTTTTAGTGGAATTCCAGCTATTTTTTTATTGCGCGGCTGGAACAATAAATTATTGATACGCTCGGTATTATTTTTTTTATCATTTATAAAAATGTTGTTTTCTACAAGCAAGTGCTTGTCTTCAGGAACTCTTTTTACCGAATTACAAGAATACAAAAATCCTGTAATTACAATAAATAATACTATTTTTGAGAATTGCAGTTTCAAATACAAATAAAATTAACAAATAATAAACGAGTCGCTGTTTTTTTGAGTAATAAACCGATTACTTTAATTAAACTCAAAAATACATTATTTCCATTGAAAAATATATTTAAATAAGTTTGAATGTTATCTAAGAACCAAATAAAATCCATTACCAGTTTAAAACAGAAAAAATACCGAATTCAAGAAGGGGTGTTTGTGGCTGAAGGTGTAAAAACGATCAAGGAATTAATAGCTTCTCATTTTAAATTAAAACAGTTATATACTGTAGAATCTTTCAAAATTGATACAAAGCTTGAAACGCTTATTTCTGAAAACGAATTAAAGAAAATTAGTTTTTTAAGTACCCCAAATACAGCTTTGGCGGTTTTTTATATTCCTGAAGTTAAGTCGATAGATACTAAAAAGTTAATTGTTGCCTTAGATAATGTTCGTGATCCTGGAAATTTGGGAACTATTATTAGGTTATGTGATTGGTTTGGGGTTACCGATTTGATTTGTAATTTGGAAACAGTGGATTGTTTTAATCCTAAAGTTGTTCAAGCTACTATGGGGTCTATAACAAGAGTGAATATTTCTTATTTAGATTTGGCTGAGTTTTTGGGTCAGTCCGATTTGGAAGTATTTGGTGCTTTTATGGAAGGTGAAAATATTTACAAAAAAGATTTGCCAAGCAAGGGTGTTTTGGTTTTAGGAAACGAAGCCAAAGGTGTTTCTGAAGAGATAGAAAAGCTAATTACTACAAAAATATCTATTCCAAGATTTGGAGAATTGCAAGCTACTGAAAGTTTAAATGTAGCTACCGCTACAGCTATTTTATTGAGCGAATTTAGAAGAGGGTAGCTATTGCTTGATTCCTTTTAGCAAAAATATTTGCAGATATTGAAAATTATTGAAAGGTGAAGTTGATGAATACTCCACGTGTTTTCATTGATTCTACGTTGCCAGTCCACGGACTATTTGGGTCGGCATCTCTAACTAATTCATCGTTAATAGCAAAAACTCCACGGATGGATGGAGTGAATTTAAAATAATACAGATAAAAATCAATTCCGAAACCTAATTCATAGAAATACATGTTTTTCTTGGTTCTGAATTTACCTGCACTATTGTCATCTGGGTTGTCTTGGTTGCTAGATAGGTTTAAAGCAGTGGATAAGCCTCCAACAATAAAGGGTTTGAAATTATTTATTCGCTTTGTGGAAAACTTTAGCAATAAAGGAACATGGATATAAGTAGATTTTACTTCTCGTTCTAAGTCGGAAGAGGTAAAGGTCATTCCGTTAAAATAGCTTTCAGGATACTCCAAAATTCTGGTGGTAATAAAAAGTCCTGGCTCTAATCTTAGGTCAAGAAAATCATTAATACGCATGTTTCCAATTAAACCTACGTTAAATCCAGTTGATTTTTTTGTTTGGATATCTGGCTTGTCCATTTTGTAATCAAAATTAAAGTCATAACTATTAAAGCCAATAAAATAACCATAGCTTAAAAAGTTTTTATCCACATTTTCATCGTTTAATACTTTTTCTCTAGTAAACAATTGTGCTTGAGCCGATTGAAACAGAAATAGAAATGAAAATATAAAAAGGATGTTTTTCATCTGATTTTAATTTTGTGGTTTACTAAAAATAAAGGACCAAAAGTGTTCTTCTACCTGTAGCTAATTATATAATGATTTAATATTATAAATTCCTGCTTAGGATGAAAACCCATTATACAGATTATATATTATTGTTTTGATGATGTATAAATTGTTGCAACCCCAAAAGTTTGTGGTTTGCTTTCCACATTTATAAACCCGATTTTTCGTAAAATATTGTTTAACTTTTCACCATAAGGAAAAACTGATGCAGAATCACTTAAATATCTGTAAGCGCTTCGGTCTTTAGAAAACAATTTTCCAATAATTGGTAAAATATTTTTAGAGTATAGATTATATCCTTGTTTAAAAGGGGTTTTGGTTGGTACGGAGGTTTCTAAAATCACAAAAACCCCACCAGGTTTTAACACACGATGTATTTCTGCAAGCCCCTTTTCTAAAGTTTCAAAATTTCGTATTCCAAAGCCTACTGTTATGGCATCGAAACGATTGTCTTCAAATGGTAAGTTCTCAGAATCTCCTACAATCATTTCAATTCTATCTTGTAGGTTTTTTTTAAGCACTTTTTGTTTTCCAACCTCTAACATGCCTTGGCTTATATCTAAGCCAATTATCTTTTCTGCTTTAGTTTCGGCTAAATTTATGGCTAGGTCTCCAGTTCCTGTGGCAATATCTAAAATGGTGTTTGGTTGAGTTTTGGCTACCAAAGCAACCACTTTTTTACGCCATTTAATATCTATTCCAAAAGATATTACTCTGTTTAATCCGTCGTATTCCTTGGAAATGGCATCGAACATTTTAGTTACTTGTTCCTTTTTTCCTAGATCACTGTCTTTATATGGTTTAACTTTTGTCAATGTGAAAATATTTTGCACAAACCTACATATTTATTTTAATTTAAAATACATGATTAGGCTCAATTTCCATCCTGATGGGCACTATTTAACGTAATTTTAGAATATGTCGTTTAGGGGAGTTTGATTCCTGTTTTATTTGATTTAGAGGCTTCAAATCAAATAATTAAATTCAAAAATTTCTTTTCTTAAACCTATTTTACAGTATATTTGTTCTACTTTTTTATAAAATCATACATGAAAATAATTATTGCTGGAGCTGGTGAAGTAGGATTTCATTTAGCAAAATTATTGTCTTACGAGTCCCAAGAAATAACCTTAATAGACACCAATAAAGAGAGTCTAACCTATGCTGATAATCATCTAGATATTAAAGTAATTAAAGGCGATTCAACCTCTATAGCAATTTTAAAAGAGGCGAGAATTGCCGAAAGCGATTTATTGATTGCTGTAACATCTTCTGAAACCACCAATATTACCATTTGTGTTTTAGCTAAGCAATTAGGCGCGAATAGGACTATTGCTAGAATTTCCAATACGGAGTTTATTTCTCATAAAGATGAAATTGGGTTTGATAAATTGGGTATAGACGAACTAATTTCTCCAGAATCTTTAGCAGCTTCAGAAATAGAATTATTGCTTAATCAATCTGCTTTTAATGATAGTTACGAGTTTGATGATGGTGCTTTAACTATGGTGTCTTTAAGTTTATCTAGAACAGCGCTTTTTGTAGGTAAATCGGTTAAAGAAGCGGCTAAAATTTATCCAGAAATTAGATTTGTTCCTATTGCTATTCAGCGTTTTGGTACTCAATATACTATAATACCTCGAGGAGATACTCAGTTTAAAGAAGGTGATAATGTAGTTTTTATAACTTCCAAAGGTGGAGGGCAGGAACTTTGTGAACTTACCGGAAAAATCAATACAGAAATCAGGAACATTATGATTCTTGGTGGAAGTAAAATTGGATATAAAACGGCAAGAGATTTATGTAAGCAATACCTCAATGTGAAACTAATAGAGAAAGACAAAGAGCGATCTTTTGATTTAGCCGATGAGTTGGCCAATGTTTTGGTTATTAATGGAGACGGTAGAAATGTGGATCTTTTAGATGAGGAGGGTTTGACGGATATGGATGCGTTTATTGCTGTTACAGGGAATTCTGAAACTAATATTATGTCTTGTTTGGTGGCAAAATCCAAAGGTGTTCGAAAAACTATTGCGTTAGTTGAAAACATGGATTATTTTGAACTTTCACATTCAATAGGAATTGATACTTTAATTAACAAAAAGCTGCTAGCAGCAAACACTATTTTTAGGTATATTAGAAAAGGTGAGGTAATAGCTATGACTAAGCTAAACAATATGAATGCTGAATTATTAGAGTTTAATGTTAATCCAACTTCTAAAATTTGCAATCGATTAATAAAAGATGTTAGCTTTCCAAGATCAGCCATTATAGGTGGAGTAATAAGGAATGGCCATGGGTATACTGCTTTAGGCGATTTTAGAATTGGAGTAAATGATAAGGTAGTAGTTTGCTGTTTACCAAGATCAATTAAACAAGTTGAAAAACTATTCCTATAACATACTGTCCGTGAAACTTAACTATAAAATTATTTTCCATTTTTTAGGCCTCCTTTTATTATTTAATGGAGCTTTTATGTTGTTGTCTGCTTTAGTTAGTTTTATTTATGTAGATGGGGTTACACTAGGTTTGTTGTTATCTGGCGTAGTAACGATAGTAGTTGGACTATTAGTTATGTTGTTTACAAAGGATCATTCTAAGGAAATGAATAAACGAGAAGGCTATATAGTAGTGGCTTTTGGATGGATTATTATGGCTTTATCTGGCACGATTCCATATATGTTAACAGGAAGTATTACAAGTTTTACAAGTGCTTTTTTTGAAACCATGTCTGGTTATACGACCACAGGTGCAACCATTTTAAACGACATTGAAGCCATGCCTAAAGGCGTGTTGTTTTGGCGTAGTTTAACACATTGGATTGGTGGGATGGGAATTATAGTTTTAGCCGTTGCCATATTGCCGTTACTTGGCATAGGGGGAATGCAGCTTTTTGCAGCTGAAGCTCCAGGACCGAGTGCCGATAAGCTACATCCTAGAATTACAGATACGGCTAAGCGTTTATGGTTGATTTATTTTGGATATACAGCCGCTGAAACTATCTTATTAAAAGTAGCGGGGATGTCCTTTTTTGATGCTATAAATCATTCGTTGTGTACTTTGTCTACTGGAGGATTTTCTACAAAAAATGCCAGTATAGCTCATTGGAATGGACAACCAATTATTCAGTATATTATTATTGCTTTTATGTTTTTGGCGGGATCCAATTTTGTATTGAGTTATTTTGCTTTTAAAGGTAAGGTTCAAAAGGTTTTTAAGGATGAAGAATTTAAATTATACTTTAAGTTTATTGCAGCATTTACCATCATTGCAGCATTGATTATATATTTTAAAGTAGACCCTTCCACATCATCTATTGATCACCCGATGGTGTGGGGTAAAGCCGAAAGTGCATTTAGGCATTCCTTGTTTCAGGTTATATCTGTAATTACTACTACTGGTTTTATTTCTGCGGATTACACCATGTGGACCCCCTTTTTATTATTATTCTTTTTTGGCTTACTGTTTTTAGGAGGCTCGGCGGGAAGCACTTCGGGAGGTATTAAGATAGTAAGACATTTATTACTTATTAAAAACGGGTTTATTGAGTTTAAAAGAGCTTTACATCCAAATGCTGTTTTACCGGTGCGCTATAATGGCAAGGCCGTAACCGAAAGTATAATATATAATATTCAAGCGTTTTTTATTCTATATATGTTGTCTTTTATAGTAGGAGCCTTAGGGTTTTCAATTATGGGTATCGACTTTATGTCTTCAATAGGTTTGTCGGCATCTAGTTTGGGAAATGTGGGTCCTGCTATTGGTAATTTTGGACCTGTAAATAATTTTGCTGCCTTACCAGATTTAGGAAAATGGTGGGCATCATTTTTAATGTTGATAGGACGATTGGAGTTATTTACTGTCCTTATTCTATTAACGCCTTTTTTCTGGCGAAATCGCTAGCTTTTTTTAAATTATTTTTTTACTAAATAAGATGATTAATTTAAATAAAAACACCTTCCGGAAATATAGATTCTGGAAGGTGTTTTAATGTATTTTAATTTGAAGAAGTATTTTAACTTACGGCTTCTTTAATACGTTTAATAGCTTCAATAATTTGTTCTTGACTTGCAGCATAGCTTAAACGGATGCAATCAGGATTTCCAAAAGCTTCACCTGTAACCGTAGCCACTAGAGCTTCTTCTAAAAGAAATAAAGAAAAGTCTGTTGCGTTATTGATGGTTTTTCCTTTTAATGTTTTTCCGAAGAAATAAGAAATATTAGGAAATACATAGAAAGCACCTTCTGGTGTGTTTGTTTTAAATCCTTCAATTTCTGATAGTAAATTCAATACCAAATCTCTTCTAACTTTAAACTCGTCAATCATGAATTGAACACGTTTAGGCGATTCGTTTAAAGCGGTTATAGTTGCACGCTGTGCAATACAGTTTGCACCACTAGTAATTTGTCCTTGCATTTTATTACAAGCACGTGCAATTACTTCTGGAGCTCCAATATATCCAATTCTCCAACCTGTCATAGCAAAGGCTTTTGAAACGCCATTAACTGTAACTGTTCTGTCATACATGTCTTCAAATTGAGCCATACTTGCATGTCCGTTTTCTGTAAAGTTGATATGCTCGTATATCTCATCTGAAACCACGATTATATTTGGGTACTTTTGAAGGACATCGGCTAAAGCGCGTAATTCTTCAGTACTATATAAAGAGCCGCTTGGGTTGCATGGAGAGCTGTACCAAATCATTTTGGTTTTTGGTGTAATAGCAGCTTCCAATTGTTCAGGTGTCATTTTAAAATCGTTGTCAATAGATGTTTTTACTTCTACCGGAACCCCTTCAAATAACTCAACAATGTCTGCATAGCTTACCCAATATGGACAAGGTATAATAACTTCGTCTCCCTTGTTGATTAATACTGATGCAACGTTTGCCAATGATTGTTTGGCACCTGTAGAAACTACAATTTGAGGTAAAGTATATGTTAAGTTGTTATCGCGCTTAAATTTGGTTATAATCGCTTCTTTCAGCTCAACATAACCATCTACAGGAGAATAGCTATTGTAATTATCGTTTATTGCTTGAATAGCTGCTTCTTTAATATAATCTGGTGTGTTGAAATCTGGTTCGCCGAGGCTTAAGCCAATGATGTCTTTTCCTTGTGCTTTAAGTTCTCTAGTTTTTGCTGCCATTGCTAAAGTGGCAGATGTTGACATGTTTAAAACTCTATCTGAAAGTAAGCTCATTTTAAATTATTGTTATGTAGTGCGAAAAATGAATTAAGCCATATTAGGTTTTCTACCTAACATTTTTAATTGTTGATAGTGTTCTGAAATTGCTTTCCAAATAGAATTGTATTCGTTGTAAGGTAGGCTGAATTCATGAGCAGTTTCTTTAACAATTCTTGCTATATCTTTGTAGTGAATGTGACTAATATGTGCAAATAAGTGATGTTCCACTTGTCTGTTTAATCCTCCAGTATAAAATTCTACTAACCAACTTTTAGGTGAGAAGTTAGATGTTGTGTATAGCTGATGGATGGCCCAAGTGTTTTTCATATTACCATCTTCATCTGGTAACGGTGTTTCTGTGTTAGGCATAACGTGTGCTAATTGGAAAACTACACTTAATATAATTCCAGCCGTATAATGCATAATTAAAAAGCCAATTAAAACTTGCCACCATGCATAACCTAATGATAAGGGTAATACTACCCAAATAGAATAATATACTATTTTACCAATAATTAATTTGGTCCATTGTGTTGCTGGTTTAGGGAATTCACCATAAGATAATTTTCTTTTTAAATAAACATAAGTTTGTTTAAAATCGGTGGTAATTGCCCAGTTTACAGTTAATAATCCATATAATAAAAAAGCATAGTACTTTTGATATTGATGAATTTTTAGCCATTTAGCATGTTTTGAAAAACGAATAATTCTTCCCGCATCAATGTCTTCGTCGTGTCCTTGAATATTAGTGTACGTGTGGTGTAATACATTGTGTTGTACTTTCCAGTTATAGTCGTTTCCAGCTAAAATATGTATGCTGCTACCCATTAATTTATTAACCCATTTTTTGCTAGAAAAGGATCCGTGGTTAGCATCGTGCATAACGTTCATTCCTACTCCAGCCACTCCAATACCTATAACAATTACAGATATAATTTGTAGCCAAGTTGGTAAATCAACAGTTAATAATAGTACTAAAGGGCCAAGTAATAAGGTGAACATTACTATAGCTTTAAAATATAATTTCCAGTTTCCTGTTTTTTTAATGTTGTTTTCTTTGAAGTAATCGTTAACTCGTTTGTTTAATGTTCTAAAGAACTTTGCAGAGTCTGTTCTTGAGAAGGATACTGATTGTTTTGTCATGCGTTTTATTTTAATATCTAATAATTGTAAAGTATCAAATATGACGCCAAAGATAATTAATAATGACGTGCACATTAATAAATTTTTCACAAAAATGCACAATAAATTATCTACTTTTGTGCAAAATTATAAAGCCATGCAGTTAATTCTTAAGTATTTCCCTAACCTTACTGAAGATCAGATTGATAAATTTACCAAACTAGAAGCATTATACCAAGATTGGAACTTGAAGATAAATGTTGTTTCCCGTAAGGATATAGACGAATTGTATTTAAGACATGTTTTGCATTCGTTGGCTATAGCCAAAGTTATGAAATTTAAACCTGGAACCAAAATTTTAGACGTTGGAACTGGGGGAGGGTTTCCTGGAATCCCTTTGGCAATCCTTTTTCCTGAATGTTCTTTTCATTTAGTTGATAGTATCGCAAAAAAGCTAAAAGTTGTTGATGAAGTTGTTGAAGGCTTAGGTTTGGAAAATGTAAAGACTACCAATAAGCGTGTAGAAGAAACTAAGGGTACATACGATTTTATTGTAAGTAGAGCTGTAGCTGCTATGCCAACATTTGTACATTGGGTAAAGGGGAAGATTGGCAAGAAGCAAAATCATGAATTAAAAAACGGAATTCTCTATTTAAAAGGAGGCGATTTAAGCGAAGAACTTCAAGACTACCCTAAAGCAACCATTTACGAAATTCCGGATTTCTTTGAAGAAGACTTTTTCGAAACTAAAAAAGTAGTGCATTTACCTTTGAAATATAAAGGTTAAATTCATGTGCTTCTAAATTAAATAACAAAAAGAAACCTCTCATTAACTGAGAGGCTTTTTTTTGTCCTTTATTGTGTCTCTATTTTACAATAAACTTGGTTCTTAAATTTTCATCTGTGTCTGTTTCTACATTCAAAATGTAGACTCCTGATGCTAAGTTTAGAGGAATAGATATGCTTTGTTCTATGTTATTTTTCTGATTGAATACCAGTTTTCCTGTAATATCGACTATAGAGATATTTGCGTTGTTGTATGACTTGGTACTTAATAACGTTAAATTATCCGTAATTGGATTTTGTTTTAACCTGATATTTTGAAATGTATTAGATTCTATTGATAGAGGTCTTTGTAAAATTTCAAATAAAGCGAAATCTACGTTTTCAGGAGTCAAGGTAACGTGTGGTTCATTTACTGTAGGCATATACCACGAGTCAAAAGGAGTTTGATTGGTAGTCGCATTTGATGTTGTAATATCAGTTGGTGTATGGAACCAGTTTATTTCATTATTTGTAATTTTTAAAGCCATAGCGCTTACACTTGGTATAAAATTAAAATAATCTGTACTTAAAGATCCTAAAAACTCTCCAACTAATCCATCTGTAGCTAAATCTTCAGTTAGTTTCAATATATCGAATAAACCTCCCGAGGCAGCATCAACTCCATGGGAATAAGGGAAGGCTCTAGATTCTGCATTGTTAATTCTATCGTTAGCTAAAGGAAACCACCAAGCAAAATCTAAATGAACCTTACTAGTTTTGATTTGAGTACCTGCACTTGGAGTAAAATAGGTTTGAATTTTTAGGTCAGCACCAGCCATAATATTGATGTTCGCATTTAAGATTCTGCTCCCAGGAAGCAAATTGTTAGCTGCGGATGTGTTGTCTGGGTAGCGACTATTTATACCGCTCCCGTTTATTATGGAAGCATTTCGGGTTAATTCAGGAAAACCAGTACTTGTAAGACCATTTATTCTGGCATCAAATACAGCTTTAAATGGATGCGCTCGAGGCAAGGCTAAATTGTTATTGAACGTTACACCGTCACTGTTAGTAATATGGGGCTCAAATTGATCTGTAATCATTTGTCTGGCGGCTGACGATTTTAGCATACCGTTAATTATTGGTTGTAATTCTTCTACGTTCTGATTTCCAAGTACCCAAAAGTCATCTAATCCAAATGCTAAGAAATTAAATTGGTGTTGAAATCCTATAGGAACATTTGCGCCATGATGTGGAGAGTCAAACGAAATCCATAGTCTAGTTTCATGGTTCATATTTTGGTTTTCCATGTAGTTAAGGGCATATCTTGAAATTAGTCCCCCCATGCTTGGGCCAATAACTACGTTTTCTTCATTTCCTACTTTTTCAGCATTGATTAGGCTTATTAGTTCTACCAATAACATGGCATTGCGTTCAATAAAATCAACTCCACCATCAATTACAGCCTCATCTTGTGTTCTTGTGTAAATAGGAAAATTTAAAATAACCACGTCAAAACCTTCTTCTCTTACCAAATCGCCCAGGTTTGATGTGTTTCCATTTTCTGTAAAGCCCAATAACTCGTAAATACCTGTAATGTCCCTTCCATCGCCTGGATCGAAACCATCAACTAAAAAAATGGGTTTGTCTAAAATGCCGTCGGAACTTAAATAAATTTCATACTCTCCAGTTCCTGGGTAAGAAACAGTTTCTCCATAAGGTGATAGGTCAGGAGTTATACTAGAATTAAAAGTGGTTATTACTCTATTGGTAGTTTCAAAAATATCGGCGTTAGAAAGTTCTATTTTTATCGTGGATTGTCGTGTTATTATTTCTCCGTTATCAAGGGTTAATTGGAAAGTCAATACTTTTTTTCCGGCATCTTGATAAGAAATAGGAATGTTTTGGTTTAACACAACGTCTGTAAAGCCTAATCCATCGTTGAAATCGATAGCAATATTTTCAATGATGTTGTTAGTTGTGTTAAAAATATTGGATTCAGGTAAATTGAATGTGGTTTGTAGGCCCTTATACTTTACACGTAGAGGAGAAGTAAGAGTTATATGTTTTTTTTCAAAAATAGGAGCTTGGTTTGTTCTTATTAAATAGCCTTCAGAATCTCTTGTTACACTATTGTTTTGAAGGGATTCATCGTTTATAAACTCATAGTCGCTATGTAGAATAGCTAAAGGAATTATGTTGGTAAAGTAACTTTGTGTGCTTTGATTTTTTAAGCTTTCTAAAGGAGAAAGTCTTTTTTGTAAATCGCCGTGCTCAATAGCTTTGTACGCTTGGTAGAAGTTGTAATTATTTATGGGTTTCTCATTGTAGTTTGAAATATCAACTACCGGGGATTTGTGGGCTAATACGGAAGTTTGCATCGAGGAAGTATCAAATTTCTGAAGCGCGTTTTTTGTTTGTGAAAAAGTACTCAACGATAAGAGTAGAAATGGTAATAAGTAAATTTTTTTCATGTCAAAGCTGGTTGGTTTATATTTTAAATATATGAAGATTTATAATTGCTTTAACATTTGTGAGATAAAATGTACAAAAAAAACCCTTAAAATTTTTAAATTTTAAGGGTTTTTACGTGTAAAAAATTTATTTTTCTATCCTAAGAAAGGATATCTGTAATCTACTGGAGTTACAAAAGTTTCTTTAATTAGACGTGGTGAAATCCAACGCATTAGGTTTTGAGCAGATCCTGCTTTATCGTTAGTTCCAGAAGCTCTAGCTCCACCAAATGGTTGTTGACCTACAACAGCACCAGTTGGTTTGTCGTTAATGTAGAAGTTTCCAGCACTATTTTCTAAAGCTTTTGTTGCTTCTACAATAGCATGACGACAAGTAGATAGGATAGCTCCGGTTAAGGCGTATTCGCTTGTTTCGTCAACTAATTTTAATGTTTCCGTAAATTTGTCTTCATCGTAAACATATACGGTCATAACTGGTCCAAATAACTCAGTACACATGGTAGTGTATTTAGGATTTGTTGTTACGATAACTGTAGGTTCAATAAAGTATCCTTTAGATTTATCGTAGCCTCCACCAACAATAATTTCGGCATCAGCATCAGCTTTTGCTTTATCTATGTATGAAGCTAATTTATCAAATGATCCTTCGTTGATTACAGCAGTAACAAAGTTACTCATGTCTTCAGGAGATCCCATTTTAAATGATTTAACATCTTCAATTACATATTTTTTAACATCTTCCCAAAGATTGCTTGGTATATATCCTCTAGATGCAGCGCTACATTTCTGACCTTGGAATTCAAAAGCTCCTCTAGAAATAGCAGTTGCTACTTGTTTAGCATCCGCAGATTTGTGAGCTACAATAAAATCTTTTCCACCAGTCTCTCCTACAATTCTTGGGTATGTTTTATATTTTTCAATATTATTTCCAATTTGCTTCCATAAATTTTGGAATACAGGAGTTGATCCAGTGTAGTGTAAGCCTGAGAAATGAGGGCTTGCTAATACAGTGTCTGTTATCATGCCAGGGTCTCCAAAAACAACGTTTATTACACCATTTGGTACACCTGCTTCTTTAAATACATCCATGATTACTTTAGCGGAGTATATTTGGTTGTTGCTTGGTTTCCAAACTACTACGTTCCCCATTAAAGCCATACAAGAAGGTAGGTTTCCAGCAATAGCTGTAAAGTTAAATGGAGTCACAGCATAAGTGAAGCCTTCTAGAGGTCTGTATTCTACTCTGTTCCAAGCGTCGCTTGTGCTTTCTGGTTGTTCCATATAAATGTCCGTCATAAACTGAACATTGAAACGTAAAAAGTCTATCAACTCGCAAGCAGAATCAATTTCGGCTTGATGTATTGTTTTTGATTGAGCTATCATGGTTGCTGCATTAATTTTGGCTCTATATGGTCCTGCAATTAATTCGGCAGCTTTTAAAAAGATTCCTGCACGTTGTTCCCATGGCATTTGTGACCATGTTTTTCTAGCTTCTAAAGCAGTAGCAATTGCTTCTTCTACATGAGATTTTTCAGCTAAATGGTAGGTTCCAACTATATGTTTGTGGTCGTGAGGTGGAGACATGGTTCTGGTGTTTCCAGTAGTAACGTCTTTCCCGTTAATATACATTGGTACATCAACTTGACTATTGTACATTTCTTTATAAGCTTTTGATACAGCTTCTCTTTCTGGAGTTCCTGGAGCATAGCTTTTAACAGGTTCGTTAACAGCAATTGGCACATTAAAAAATCCTTTTCCCATGTTTATATTTATTTTATAATTCTTAAAAATTTAAGTGCAAAGTTACAATATTTTTGGCGATATATTATTCTTTAGAATCCTAAAGGCAAGTTAAATTATAGGTTTATTTTTGTAAATTGTTTATTGATTTTTAGACTAAAACGTATATGTGCACAGTAACTCTTGTTCCTTTGGGGAAATCAGATTTTATATTAACTACCAATCGAGATGAGTCGCCTAATAGGGTGACGCTTGAACCAAATTTTTATTTGGAGGATGGTGTAAAATTGTTATATCCTAAAGACAAAATGGCGGGAGGTACGTGGGTGGGTGTAAGCGATAAAAATCGTCTTGTATGTTTGTTAAATGGGGGTTTTACAGCACATTCAAGGCAAGATGCATATCGGTTGAGCAGAGGAGTGGTAGTAAAAGATTTGTTAACCTCTACAGACGTTTTAAAACTAGTGAATGAATATGATTTAAATGGTATTGAACCTTTTACAGTTGTTTTGGTAGATTGGAATTCCGATATGAAGTTTTTTGAATTGGTTTGGGATGGTTTTGCAAAACACTTTAAAAATTTACCGTTAGAGTCTAATATATGGTCGTCGTCTTCATTGTATACTGAAAGGATGAAGTTAGAAAGGAAAATTTGGTTCCAGGAATTTCAACAGGCTAATGAGCTAAATGTCGGTTCGGTATTGGAGTTTCATGAAACAGCAGGAAGTTCTAACAAGGAATTTGGAGTGATAATGGATCGCGGTTTTGTGAAAACTACCTGCATCACTCAAATAGTAAAACAAAATAAGGAGATTGAAATGTTATTTGTAAACCTTCAGTCCAACTCGAAAATAAAAGCGCGGTTTCATTCAGCAGAAATTATAGAATATCAAACTAAGGCTTGATTAATAGCAAAGCTGTTTTTAAGTGTTTATTTTATAATAAGTGTAAATTCTTTATTGTGGTTAATTAAGTGCAAAAGGAGCGTTTAATTTAAAGGTTGGAATTTGAACTTTAAATATACTAAGCGTTGAAAGGTTTATCATGCTATAGTAGCCGCCCATCGCTCCAAAGGGTGATGTTAATAAGCACCCAGAAGTATAGGTGTGCGATTCTCCTGGTTTTAAAATTGGCTTTTTACCAATTACTCCTTCACCAAATACGGTTTCGGTGTTGTTTAAGGCGTCTAGGATGGTCCAGTGTCTAGACTGTAACTGTACAGAATCTTTACTTTTGTTTTCAATGGTTACTAAATAGCCAAAAGCATACTGAATTTTGTAACTCTTATATAAAGTCCCTTCAAACACGGTCTCAACAGAGACTTTAATTCCTTTTGTTGTTTTTTGAGCTATTCTCATCGCCTTATAGATTTGTTGGTTATTGCTAAATTATGAATTATATAACTTAAAGCTACAAATAATTAATGTATAAGTGGGTGTAACTTGTTCTAATTAGTAATATTAACAGAGTTTGCTTCACCAACTCCAATTATTCTATCGTATCTAGAGCCTAAATCCCGGTAATAGACTAAAACTTTATAATTGTTTTCGGTTTCTTTAAAATTACCACTTATTGCTCCTTCTTGCAATTTTCCATTTTCGTCCACAACTACATATTTATAACTATAGAATCCTTGTTTTAAAAGTAATTGGGCTTCGTAAACACCACGATCTTTATTACAATGCATTTTGTTGGTTTCGTTTAATTCGTAATTGTTGTAATTGCCGTAAACATAAATAGACTTATTAGTTAATGAGGCATCTGGTAATAATGAAAAGTGAATCCAGACATAATCAGCTTCAATCCAAGGTTTCTCTGTGTCTAAAGCATTAATTACAAAATTTCCATTAATATCTGGGTTGTATGTATATGGTCGGTTAGCCCTTACAATATCTGTAAATAAAAAATTGTTGTATAAATCGGCTAACTCAATGTACTGTATTGCTATGTTGGCACCTTTTATATCTTTATTTTCAAAAGACAAATATTCGTTACCACCCCAAAAACTAGTTTCTGAATTGTATTTGTAAATCAATTCATTTCCCATAGTGTATTGAGGTTTTACGTTGGAAATGGCCGTGTTTAAATTATTGTTTTGAACAATTAATGCTTTTACGGTTTCGGTAGGATTGTTAAATTGAATACTAGACGAGCTTATGTTGATATCTACCGTTTGTTTTTCGGCTAAATATTTTACATCCCTAGAAGTCCTAACATGAACACCAACATTGGCGTTGTTTTCATAAAGCATGAATTTTCTTGAGAATACAAGCTCATCGTAGTCATTATAAATATGAATCATGTAGTTTCCGGATTTTGTTAAACCACGTGTACGTTCATTTGGAATAATTAATTTGTAGTGCGAATATATTTGATAAGAATTAAAAGAGTTTTCGTAATTCCGAATTCTTTGGTTGTCATAACCAGACATGTATTCCGATTTTGTTAGGTTAGATGGAGTCCAATCGTAATTGAAATGTTCAATTTTATAATAGAAATCTTCTTCATTTCCATTTAGTGCGTCAAATTCCAATGCAATTCTGTCTCCAAGTTTTATAATTGGGAGTTGGCTTTCGGGAGTTTCTCCTGTGAAAATAATGGTTTTAATATAGTCGGGAGGAACAACTTCTTGAGTTTGTCCAAAAAATAAACAAGGAATTAGTAGCAGGTAAATGTATAGTTTAGCAGTCATTTTTGTTATGGAATATTATTGCTTGTAAATATAGGCAAATTTTATGCCTAAACTTTTTCGCTTATTTAGAATTGAAATAAATAGTGTTCTTATGAAAAGTCTAGTGATAATTCTTGTAGAATTTAGTAAATTTGCACCGATTTTTTAAGGCAATTAAGAATCTTAATCACATTTACTATTAACAAATAGATTTATAAATATGTCAAACGACATTAGGATTAAAAAAGGTCTGGATATCAAACTTAAAGGTGTGGCTGAGAAAGCTACTGAAAATGCAATAGTTAGCAATTTCTATACTTTAAGACCAGAAGATTTCCATGGAGTAATTCCAAAAATGGTTGTAAAAGTTGGAGCTAAAGTAAAAGCAGGTGAAACTGTTTTTTACGATAAGTCTGACGAATCTGTAAAATTTGTTTCTCCGGTTTCAGGGGAGATATTGGAGATTGAACGTGGAGAGAAAAGAAGAATATTAGCTATTAAAATTCAAGCTGATAAAGAACAAGTGTATCAGGATAACGGTAGGTTTGATGTGCAGTCTGCAAATGGAGAAGCAGTTAAAAGTCATTTGTTGGCTTCTGGGTGCTGGCCATTTATCAAACAACGTCCTTATGATATTATTGCAAAACCAAACAATGCACCCAAAGCTATTTTTATTTCTGCTTATGCCTCAGCGCCATTAGCAGCAGATTTAGATTATACGCTAAAAGGAAAGGAAGCAGAACTTCAAGCAGCTGTTACTGCCTTAGGTAAATTAACCGAAGGTGAAGTGCATGTGTCTGTTGGAAAAAACAGTTCGTCTCCTTTAGCTGGTTTGTCAGGAATTACACTTCATAAAGTTTCAGGTCCGCATCCTTCAGGGAATGTTGGAACTCAAATAAACAAAATTGATCCTGTTAACAAAGGAGAGTTTGTTTGGACAGTTAATGCACAAGACCTTGTAATTATGGGAGAATTGTTGTTAACTGGAAAATTCAATGCCGAGCGTATTGTTGCCATGGCAGGTTCTTCTGTTAAAAAGCCAAGATATTTTAAAACCAAAATAGGTAGTGAAATAGCTACGATGGTATATGATAATGGGATTGATAAAGATAGTAACGATCGTATTATTTCTGGAAACGTGTTGTCAGGAAAACAAGTGAAGCCAGATGGTTGCTTGGATTACTATAGCAACATCATCACGATTATCCCTGAAGGAGATGATTATGAGTTTTTTGGATGGAACAAACCTGTATTCAATAAAATATCCACTTCAAGAGCCATGACTTTTTCATGGTTGTTTCCAAATAAAGTTTTCGATTTAAATACAAATACAAACGGTGAGCACAGAAATTTTGTGTTAACAGGTAATTATGAAGAGGTATTCCCTTTAGATATTTATCCGTTACAAATTTTAAAAGCTTGTATGTATTCCGATTTAGATGAAATGGAAGCTTTAGGAATGTACGAAGTAGCGCCAGAAGACTTTGCTTTAACAGAATTTGTTTGTGTGTCTAAACAACCACATCAAGACATTATAAGAAAAGGTTTGGACGTAATGATTAAAGAAATAGGTTAATAATTAGATTTAATTTTACGACATCACATAAACAAATCGAAATAATGGGAACGGTAATCGTGACCTTAATGAAATACTAAAACAATGGGTTTAAAAAGCACATTACATAACTTAAAAGAAAAGTATAAAGGAACCAAAATGGCTCCAGCATTTAATGCTCTCCATACCTTTTTATACTTGCCAAATATGACTACCGAAAACGGGACTCATATTAAAGTAGCGGATGATTTAAAGCGTACCATGAATACCGTAATAATGGCTATGGTACCATGTTTGATTTTTGGTATGTTCAACGCCGGATATCAACATCATATCGCATTTGGAACTCCAGTAGATTTCTTGTCATGGGAAGCATTCTATGTAGGTTTATTTAAAGTACTACCTCTAGTAATTGTTTCATATGGTGTAGGTTTAGCTATTGAATTCTTATTTGCTGTAATTAAAGGACACGAAGTAGAAGAAGGTTATTTAGTAACTGGAATGCTAGTGCCATTAATTGTTCCAATTGATACACCACTTTGGATGCTTGCAGTAGCAGTAGCTTTTGGGGTTGTAATTGGTAAAGAAGTATTTGGAGGTACAGGAATGAATATTCTAAATCCTGCATTAACTATTCGTGCCTTTTTATTCTTTGCATATCCAACTTGGATGTCTGGAGATAAAGTATGGGTTCACGGAGCAGTTGAAAGAGATCAAGCCATTGCAGCTGGAGAAAAATTAGATGCCATTTCAGGTGAAACTATATTAGGAACCTTAGCGCAAGGGAAAGAAGTTTTATACGATGTTTGGGATATGTTCTACGGATTTATTCCAGGATCAGTTGGTGAAACATCGACACTATTAATTTTATTAGGAGGTCTTTTCTTAATCTTTACTAAAGTTGGTAGCTGGAGAATTATGTTATCATCTGTAGTTGGAGCTTTAGTTATGGGACTTATTTTTAATGGTCTTGTTGATGCAGGAGTCATTACTGAAACAAGTAAGTTCTATGGATTAATGACTACACCATTCTGGATGCATTTACTAATTGGTGGTTTTGCTTTCGGTACGGTATTTATGGCAACAGACCCTGTTACAGCTTCACAAACAAATAAAGGAAAATGGATTTATGGATTTTTAATTGGATTTGTTTCAATCCTTATTCGTGTATTCAATCCAGCCTATCCAGAAGGAGTAATGTTAGCTATCTTATTAATGAACGTGTTTGCACCAACTATCGATCATTATGTAGTTCAAGGAAATGTTAAACATAGATCGAAACGTCTTAAAGTTAAAAACGCTTAACAATGGAAAAGAGAACAGATAAAAATTCATATACAATTATTTTTGCCATAGGAATGGTACTAGTAGTTGGTTCCTTACTAGCTTATGCATCGTCATCTTTAAAAGAAAGGATTACGACCAACAGAGAGCTAGAGAAGCAACAAAATATTTTGTATGCTATGGGGATAAATGACAACGACGATACCAATGCTATTTTCGTTTCAACAGAAGAAGCGCCTAAATTGTTTGCTGAAAGCATTAAAAAGCAAATTGTTATTCAAGGAGATAAAATTATTGAAGATGACAAAGCTTACTTAATAGATGTTAAGAAGGAACAAACTAATGCAAAAGCTGGGAAAGAAAGAAGACTTCCTTTGTTTATAGGTGAAGATAAGGATGGAAAAACATACTATATTGCGCCAATTTTAGGAAAAGGACTTTGGGATGCTATTTGGGCATACATTGCAATGGACGAAAACATGGTTATACAAGGAGCTTTTTTCGATCATAAAGGAGAAACAGCTGGTCTTGGAGCCAACATTAACAAACGTTTTTTTATGGATGATTTTATAGGTGAAGAGCTTATGGATGACGGTAAATTTGTGGGTGTTAATGTAGCTAAAGGAAACGCAGATCCATTAAATATAGATAAGACAGATAATGCAGTAGACGCCATTGCTGGAGCTACTATTACTGGAGATGGTGTTTCTGCTATGATTCGAAACGAATTGAAATTATACGTGCCTTATTTTAAAAACTTAAAAAACAACTAATTTATGGGACTTTTATCAAAAAAAGATGCCAAACTAATATTAGATCCTTTAGCAGATGACAACCCAATTACTATCCAAGTACTTGGAATCTGTTCTGCTTTAGCAATTACTGCAGAGTTAAAAGCATCCTTAGTTATGGCAATTTCGGTAATATTTGTACTAGGTGCAGGTAACGTGGTAATTTCATTAATGCGAAATATTATTCCTTCAAAAATTAGAATTATCGTACAACTTATTGTTGTTGCAGCTTTGGTAATTATAGTAGATTTGGTTCTAAAAGCTTTTGCTTACGAACTAAGTAAAACTCTTTCTGTATTTGTTGGGTTAATTATTACTAACTGTATCATTATGGGACGTTTTGAAGCCTTTGCTTTAGGAAACGGACCATGGCGTTCTTTCCTTGATGGAGTTGGAAACGCTTTAGGATATGGAGTTATACTAATAATCGTAGGATTCTTTAGAGAGTTATTAGGGTCTGGAACCTTATTTGGAATTCCAGTATTAGGAGATCCAATTGCTAAAACTGGTTTATATGCAATCGGATACGAAAATAATGGATTTATGATTATGCCTCCAATGGCTTTGATAGTTGTAGGTATTATAATTTGGATTCAACGTAGTAGAAATAAAGCTTTAATAGAAGACTAAAATTAGTAAGTCAGTTGGGCAGTCTAAGTAAGAAATTATAGAGCACTGAGCACTGAATACTGAACACTAAAAAAAATGGAACATATAGAATTATTTTTCAAATCGATATTTATAGATAACATGGTATTTTCAGTATTCCTGGGAATGTGTTCGTACCTTGCTGTATCTAAACGAGTAAACACCGCTGTTGGACTTGGTGCCGCAGTTATCTTTGTATTGGCTATAACAGTACCGTTAAACTGGTTATTAGATCAATATTTATTACAACCTGGAGCCTTAGTTTGGTTAGGTGCTGAATATGCCGATTACGATTTAAGTTTCCTATCATTTATTATGTTTATTGCTACTATTGCTACCATGGTACAATTAGTAGAAATAATTGTGGAGAAATTTTCTCCAGCTCTTTATAACTCATTAGGTATCTTTTTACCTCTTATTGCTGTTAACTGTGCCATCTTAGGTGGTTCGTTATTCATGCAATCAAGAGAAATAGCAACCTTAGGTTTAGCAACTACTTATGGAATTGGATCAGGGATTGGATGGTTTTTAGCAATTTTAGCTATTGCTGCTATTCGTGAGAAAATTAGATATTCAAATGTACCAGCTCCTTTAAGAGGATTAGGAATCACATTTATTATTACAGGTTTAATGGCGATAGGTTTTATGAGTTTTGGAGGAATGTTAACCGGAGGTGATGAAGAAACTGCAACTGAAACAGAAACTGTTCAAGTTATAGAAGAAACAGAAACAAAAGTAGAGACAACTTTAACAGAAGTTGAAGCTACTAATGTTACCGAGAGTATAAACGATACGTATAAAGCAGAAGAAAAAACTTTAGCTAACAACACAATAAAATAGTAGGATGATAGTATTAGCAGCAGGTACCTTAGGGACAGTTATTATAACAGTAGTCGCTTTCTTAATAATTACATTGTTATTAGTTGCGTTGTTATTAGTTGTAAAACAAAAGTTATCGCCATCTGGACCGGTAAAAATTACAATTAACGGCGAAAGAACTATTGAAGTAGGATCAGGAGATAGTTTATTATCTACTCTAGGATCACAAAAAATATTTTTACCATCGGCTTGTGGTGGTGGTGGAACATGTATTCAATGTGAATGTCATGTGCTTTCTGGAGGCGGTTCAGCACTTCCTACAGAAACCCCTCACTTTACTCGTAAAGAGTTACAGGAAGGCGCTCGTTTGTCTTGTCAGGTTAAAGTGAAACAAGACATGGAAATTACCATTCCAGAAGAAGTGTTTGGTATTAAAAAATGGGAAGCAACCGTTGTACGTAATTATAATGTAGCTTCATTTATTAAGGAATTTGTTGTTGAAATTCCTGAAGATATGGGCTATAAAGCTGGTGGTTATATCCAAATTGAAATTCCTCCTTGTGAAATTAAGTTTCAAGATATGGACATTACTGCACATCCTGAAGAGCATGAGACTCCAGATAAGTTTCAAGACGAGTGGGACAAATTTAAGCTTTGGCCATTAGTGATGAAAAATACTGAAACTGTAGAAAGAGCTTATTCTATGGCTTCTTACCCTGCAGAAGGACGTGAAATTATGTTAAACGTACGTATTGCAACACCTCCTTTTGATCGCGCTAAAGGCGGATGGATGGATGTTAATCCAGGTATTGCGTCTTCATATATATTTAATCAGAAACCGGGAGATAAGGTAATTATTTCTGGACCTTATGGTGAGTTCTTCATTAATGAATCTGAATCAGAAATGCTTTATGTTGGTGGAGGAGCGGGAATGGCTCCAATGCGTTCACACTTATATCATTTATTCAAAACCTTAAAAACGGGTAGAAAAGTAACTTATTGGTATGGTGGACGTTCTAAACGTGAGTTGTTCTACTTAGAGCATTTCCGTGAATTAGAGAGAGATTTCCCTAATTTTAAATTCTATTTAGCTCTTTCTGAACCATTACCAGAAGACAATTGGAAAGTAAAAGAAAACATAGATGCACCAGGGGATGGGTTTGTAGGATTTATTCACAACTGTGTAATAGAGAACTATTTAAATCATCATGAAACTCCAGAAGATATTGAATTGTATTTCTGTGGACCTCCATTAATGAACAAAGCTGTTCAGAAAATGGGAGAAGATTTTGGAATTGCAGATGAGAATATTCGTTTCGACGACTTTGGAGGATAATATTTGATCTAAGAGAAGTCAAAGAATCTATAATAATTTAACCCAACACGAAAGTGTTGGGTTTTTTTATCCTCACTATTTACCATTTTTTTGATGTAAGAGTAAAATCAGCTTTAAAACTTTTTACAGATGAAGCAACTTTATTTTGTATCACAATTTTTGTGCTTAATTGATCATTTCTGCTCAAAACGAATTTAGGCTAATGGAGACTGATATAGTTGGAGTAATCCAAATTATTGGTCCTATTTTAATGCACTTTAACCTGGGTTTGTGTCTTAAATTGGAGAGTCGAAATAAATTAGAAATCGGATAGTTTTAATGACTTCTGACATAATATATTCCATGGTCAACTACATGGTTAAAACATTGTAATTATAACGGATACGTTGATGTTAGGATTCGATGATTAACAGATTAAAGATAAAACCAATAATACAGTTAGGGTAAAATAGATATTAAAAATTATATATTATTTGCTTACAATTTTAAATTTACATGATAATCTGACAGCTAGTAATTTTAGGTAGGGGTAAATTAATTTTTTAGTTCTTGTCAAAAGGCTTTCCTTATATAGAAAGCTTTTTCATACTCATATTTTGTTAATACTCCGATTAATGGGTGCAGTTAGTTATTAATTTATTGGTTATTTTTTAATGCTGTTGCTAGAATGCCATCTAATAGAATAGACCATTTTTTACTTACGATGTCTATTATTTAGAGTGATAATTAATACAATGATACTTATTAAACCTAGCCCTAACATCCAAAAAGTAATATTAGATGTAGTAGTAATATTAATAGGAGTTGTGTCTCCAATGATAACTAAACCGGCCCAATATTGGGGGTTTGTAGTTCGGCCTTTTGCAGTTTTAAGATAATCTAATTTAGCTTTTTGAAGTGCTTCATCTTTATCCATCCCCTTTTTTATATAATTGTAAAAATGGCTAATTATTTCGGCACTAGATTGCTCATCTACTTTCCAAAGACTAGTTAAAATACTTTCGCTTCCAGCATAATTAAATGCATGAGCTAATGAAATCATTCCTTCTCCAGCTTGGTAGGTTGGCTTACCAGTTTCACAAGCAGTTAATATGGCTAAATTTGAAGATAAATTGATGTTGTAAATTTCGTAAGTGTATAAATAACCGTCGTCTATTCTTGTGCTGTCTGTCGATTTTGCAAACACCAATCGAGATAATTCTGGAGTTAGATTGTTCGACTCGGCATGTGTGCCAATATGTATTATTTTATGCTCCTTGGCTTTTTGTGTAAAAATACTTTTGGTTGATTTTTCGTTTAAAAAGGATTCACCATTAAAAAGTTGAGAAGATTTTTCAGCTAATTCTTTTGTAAATGGCTGCGGTAAAAGTGTCAAATATGTTTTATCAATTTCTAAGGAGTCTTCAATTTTAAACTGGTAATCTTTTTTCATTTTGTCATTAAATTCCGGAGCAAAACCAATGAAGTTTTCTTTATAACCGAAACTTGAATTGGCGTTATCGACTAAAAATAAACTGTAATTATAAGAAATAATATATTTAGAAAGTAAGCTATTGGTTGATAGTTCAGCGTAAGACGTTAGAGTTTTATTGGTTAACATTTCAAAACTTAAATTGAATAACTCTCCATCTGGAATGATAATAACTTTTTTAGTTTTAACATCTGATTCTAAAGGTTCCCAAAGTGATGTGTATAATTTATTCAGGTGTTTACTTGTTGTTTGCATATCTATATATGCTTCCGTTAACTGAATGATATGTGTTTTTATTTGAGAATCATCCAATTTGAATAGCTGTTTTCTAGACTTGTTTAAAACCACCGCATATAAAGTATCATTACTAAATAAATAGCGAATAACTGTAGTGTTCTTTGGAATGCTTTTTTGAATATTACTTAAAGACTTCTCGATAGAAGCATATCGCATTTTGTAGTATTTAGGATAGGTTGTTTTTAAAGAGTCTAAAAAGAAATTCCAATTGGTATTGGCTTTAAAAAAGAGTTCAAAGCTTTCGTCGTTTGTGCTTTCAATAGAAGTGTTTATTTGTGCTTTTAAAGCAGTTTCTCGGGCTATAACCTCTTTAGGAATATGGGCGAAAACCATATTGTTTTTTAGGCTTAAACGCGATCTTATTCTATTGTATAAACTAGATTCATGAATGGTTAAAAAATTGGTAAGATAAGTCTCATCCTGGGTTTTCTGGTACAAGTCCAGATGTAATTGTTTGGCGAAATCAAAAAGCTCGTTATTTTCAGTAATAAGTAAACTTAAATCGTCGTAAGATTTAATTATTTCTTTTCGTTGGTTTAAAATAGATAAACCATTATCTATTTGTGTAATTAAATTTTTTAGAAAGCTTTCCGACTTATTTGGTTGTAAGTAATACTTCGATTTGACATTAATCAATAATGCTTTAGGTTTTCTATATTGAATTTGAATAGAATCTGTAAAATTGACGGCTGATAAATCTTCGTTGTTTAGTAAGTTCAACGCCTCGTTAGTATAATTAATGGCTTGATGGTAATCTTTTAATTTATAGTAAACCTCTGCTAGATTTAATATGTGGTGAAAACCTTGTAAGGTGTTTTTAAAATCGCTTGTTTTTATAAAATTATAGCTTTCTTCAGCTAAAGAAATAGCCCTTTCTGGGTTATTAGTTTTAGCATAAAATTGCGACATATCGATCATTTCATCCAAAAAGTCTCTAGAATATTCGTTTTTTCCAAGTGATTTTCTATAGATAGAATCGGCAGCTTTAAAATATTTATCTGCAGCTGCAATGTCGCCTAATTTATCACTAATTTCAGCTTTAGTAGATAAAGCGCTTGCATGCCAATATAGCTGTGTATTCTTACTATTGTTAATTCTTTCGATAGCTTGATCAATCAGTTTTTTTCCAGCTTTAAAATCTCTTAAGCCTATTTTAGCCTGTGCAGAAATAATTTGGGAAATGGTAATATTAATGTCATCTGGAGCAAGCGTTTTTAGTTTTTTGTTGTAGGAATACGTTATCAACTCGTCAGCTCGTTCAAACTCTCCAATAGAATGATAAAAGGAACCTAAATTGTCAATAGCCGCCAATTGATTTTTTAATGCTCGTAACTTCCTGGATTCATCTTTAGAAATATCCAAATATTTTTGAAAACTACTTATCACTTCTTTAGATGCCTCAATGGCATTGTCTATATGGCCAAGGGAGTGATTTATTACCGCGATATTCATTTTCACTAGAGCTGGTCGATAATAAGAATTCAAATCGTTTTTTTCGACGCTATCTAACATTTTATAGGCTAAGTTCAAATAATAAAGACTGCTATCTAGTTTAGATGAATACCACATCATCCCACCTAAAGAATTGTATGTTTTTTGAAGAGATTCAAAGTCTTTAGTGGGTTCCCTTTCCATCATTTTAACAGAAATAGCATACTGTTTTTTTGCCAAAGTAATATCACCAAGATTAGAAGCTACATACCCTAAATTATGATAAATAATACTTATACCTGCTAATTTGGGGTCTTTAATCTCCTTGGCAAGCACTAAGGCTTTTTCTAACGTATCATAAGCTTTCTTTGTATATCCGGCATCATCATAAATCCATGCTAATTCAAGGAGGAATTCCTTATTAATATATTGACTTTTATATTGTTTTAATTCTTCTCCAAAAGCTTCAGCATTCTTTATAGCCAAATCTAGATTTCCCTTAGCCAACTTGAAACTTCCTACTAGAGATACATACTTTATTAAGCTGTCTACATTTTTCTGATAACGATAGACGTCTAGTTGTTTATTTAGCTCTTTTTTGGCTTCTTGTATATGGTCTTCGTCTAACAGTTTTTTGATATAACTCGTGCCGTAAACAGAATCGTTTTGTGAAATTACGATTTGTAAATTTATTAGTAATAACAAACTAACCAGAATTACAACCCGGTTTTTTAAAACTGTTATCATAGATGTTGAGTTGATTATTCCTCTAGCTCAGAAAGTATGACTTCGCTATTATTAAAAGTGCTATGGCTCAGATATTTTTTAGCAAACTCGATATTCTCTGCTTTTAAATAGGCTAAACCCAAATAGTAAAATGCTTCGTTTTTAAAGTTGCTTTCTTTTAACTGAGTCACTTTTTTTAAATGTGTTATAGCTTGAACTTCTTTTCCACTAGCTAAATAGGCCGAACCAATAAAATAATTTAAGGTGTCGTTTTCTGGTTTTTTTGTAAGTAAAGGTTCCCATTTAGAAATGGCTAGGTCATAATCTTTTCTTTTATAGTTTACCATGGCATCATAAAATGTAAAATCATCTGTGGTACTCATTGTTGTTGGTAATCCAGGATCTGGAGAATAATATTTGCTGTATAAATTTGACTTAGACTCATTGTTGAGAAACCAATAACTACCTAAAGAAACCAAAATTACAGCAGCTATTGCAACTAATTTTCTTAGATTTAAATACTTCACCCTTGAAGGTTTTTTAATAAGTACTTCTGTTTTAGGAAGAGTTTCATGGAATTCTTCTAACTTTTCTTTTAGGGCTTGTGTTTCAATACCAAGAAGCATGGTTTTAATATCTTCCACTAGATTTTTAAAATGGGAATCATTTTTAAGTTTCTTTTCAAAAGCAACAGTTTCTTCAGGCGTTAAAGTTTTGTTGATGTAGCGTTCAATATGCTCTAATTCTTCTTGTGTTATGTTATAATCTAGGTTCATGCTATTAAATGTCTTTTAAGGCTAATTCTCTTAATTTTTGCATACATCTGTATTTTTTGTTTCTAGTAGATGCTGCGTCTAATTGCAGTTCTTCTGCAATAGTATTCATCGATTTTTTTTCAAAATAAAACTTGGTCAATAAATTTTTGCATGGCAAGCTCAAGCTTTTAAAAGCATCCATAATATTTTGTAATCGACCTTCTTTTAAAATGTCATCGAGTTTATTTTGAGTTTCTTTATCAGAAATTTCAAAATGCTTTAGTTTAGAGGTAATAACTGTTTTTTTATGATACTTTGATCGTAAAAAATCCATCCATTTGTTTTTTGAAATTGTATATAAATAGCCATCTAAGGAATGATTATTTTGTGGTGTAAATTTATTGGCCTTAACATTCTTCCAAGTTGTAATAAAAGCTTCTTGAAAAATGTCTTTAGCCTGTTCCTTTGTGCCGCTGTTTTTTAAAATGAATGCTTCTATTTTAGGAAAATTGCTTTGGTACAGGGTTTCTAAAACACCTTGATCATTCTTTTTAATAAGCTCAATAATTTGCGTGCTATCTGTATGTGTATTCAAGTTATTTTTCAATTTTCTGCATCTTAACTTAAAGATAGTAGAAAGTTGGAATAATTCATATCATTTTTGACCAAGTGTAGTTTAATAAGACGAACTGAGAATTTTAGTAACCATTATCCGTTTCTTCTAATTGTTGCCAGTTATAATCGTTGTTAGTATTATCTGTATTTGGATTATATAAGGAGTTGTCTGTTGCAAGATATTCGTTGTTATTATTCAGCCAAACATTGTTTTCATAGCCATCCACTTTGTAGATGTTTCCAGAGGGGTCTGCCATGTTTCTCCTTTCATATATGCCATCTATATATTGTGAATGACTTGCATCTGATGATGCTTGATTAGCTCTCCAAGTATTATATTGATTATCCAAAGCCTGACTACTTGCTCTTCCAGCAGCGCGCATTTGTTCTCCTTGGGCCTGAATATTTGCCATTCTAATTTGATGTGCAGTATTGCTTTGTTGTGCTGCCTGTGCATAGTATTGATTGCTTGTTTGAACCCATTGTGGGTTTATTTCAAAATTAACCAACGAGTTTATATAGGCGTTTTTAGCATTCTCATATTCAGTTTTTGGAGCGGACATGCTGTTTAAAGTGTAGCCCCAATCTAAACCACCAATACTTGTATATTGAGCAATGAAATATCTAACAATAACCATCGTTAATTTTCCATCTGGACCCTCCCATTCCGTAACAATGCAGTCATTGTGCCTTTGTTCTGGAGTAGATTTAAATATATAACTATTAAACTTGTTATCGAATTGAGCTAACTGAGGTAAAGGAAACTGATTTATAAACTGTAATCCTTCAGCTTCTACTAAAGGCCTTAAGTCTTCTTCAATTAAACGTTGTGTGCTTTTTACTGGTTTTACTTGACTTCCAGTGTTTAAGGTGTACTGATTTCTTTCTGGACTATTGGAATAAAAGAATGAGTTGGAAACTTCTCCATAAACTTCAATACCGTTTGGACCTTCAAAATAAATGTTTTCAGAGTTTTGTTCTTTCTTTTTCCAAGTACTTGGTATAGGCATCGCACCAATAGGTATTCCAAATTGCTTGTTCATGACATAATATGGTTTTAAGGCATGTGTTTTTTGTTTGTTTTGAATTGAGTTTACGTCCTGATTAGAGTTGTTGTTTTCAGTTTTGAAACCATCGTTTGGAAATTCATAATTTTCTTTATTTTCTCCACAAGAGCAAAATAGAATTAGAATCAAAAGCGTGTAGAAGTAGTTCGAACGTTTCATAATGTTTGTATTATACAAGTACATCGAAACATTCTAAAAATGTCATCAAATTATTTGGTGATTTTTCCTTAGTTGTAGTGTTTAGGTCGAAATTAAGTTGGGACTAGCATTCTTGCTAATCTTATATTGAAATAATTCTGAGCAGTCCATGACATCTTGAATTTGATCCAACTTGCATAAAAACCTAACTACAGCAGAAAGGCCTTCAAATAACACATCTTTATCGGTTGGGTTTTTCGGCCTTTTGTTTTTATTATGGAGAGGTAGTTGATAGCCACACGCTTTTAAAAATACAGCTTCTATTTGAAGTAATTCTAATGGTGAATACCCGTTAAATTTTCTTCCAAAATTCTGATTAACCAGTCCCACATAATTAAGGTTCAGAGACCCATGTTGATCGGATAAATGCTTCCAAGAATCGTTATTGTCCAATATGTTTCCAACAGCGCACTGTTTGCAACACTCAGGGTGCAAGGTGTTATTTTGAAAAGCTACGTATAGTTTTTGTAAGGCTAAATCTAATCTTTTTGTGGTTTTCATAGTATTTAGTTTTTGAAACTATAAGTTACCAAATTTGAAGCACTTAATCTAGTTTAATATCTCATTTTAACATTGTTAAGATGTAAATTTATGTTCCAACTAATGATTGAGTATAGTTTATAGTTAAACATTTTTTATTTTTATGTGAACAAATTAATAAATAGTAATTTTGCATCATGAGAAAAGAACTTTCAGAACAAGAGTTACATTATTTAGCTATGAATCATGTTGGAAAAGATCTTGAAGAACGAGGTTTTGAGTTCATTGCTGTTAATAGTAAATTAAAAAAGCACCCTCAGTTTGTGTGTATGGACAAAACCAAACAGTACTATTTTGTTATTGTTCGTGCTGTTATTCTTCCAGATAACCCTAATAATTACGATGTTATTTGGATGGAATCCTTTAAAAAGCACGCAATGGAAAAAGATGCTAAAGTGTTGTATGCCGGTGTTGGATTAGGAAACCCTAATGGTGAAGATTTACCTATTTATTTAGATGAAGACTACTTAATGGAATATAATGGTATTCAAGTAATAGATACCAACTTAAACTAGATTTTAGATGAAAGAAAATAGAGCAATTATTGGCCAACTATTTATCCGTAGAAATAATTCCCATTATATAATTTTCATAACATTTATAGTTGCCTTCTTGTTCTTGGCTTCTTGTAAACCAAAACCAAGGAATAGCAAATTATTCGGTGAAGTTTTTGGTACAAGTTATTCGGTTATTTATGATTCTGAGGTAAATTATCAGCAACAGTTTGATAGCTTGTTTCATGTTATTAACAAGTCAATGTCTACTTATCAGTCTGATTCAGATATTTCAAGATTGAATAAAAATCAGTCTAATGTTATAGATCATCATTTTGCAAATGTGTTCGATGCTTCAAAAGAAATTTATAGCTTAACTGAGGGTGTTTTTGATCCGAGTATTGGGGCTGTAGTGAATGCATGGGACTTTGGTCCGGAAGGTTCTATTATGGGCCTAGATAGCTTAAAAATAGATAGTCTTATGCTTAGTGTTGGATTTAATAAAGTAATGAGACATAATCTAACTATAGAAAAGCAAAATCCCAATACCTTTATAGATTTTAATGCAATTGCTAAAGGTTATGGAGTGGATGTAATTGGTTTGTTTTTAGAAAGTAAAAATGTTTCTAATTATTTGGTTGAAATAGGGGGTGAAATTAGAGCTAAAGGTAGAAATTTCGAAAAACAAGCAGATTGGAAAGTAGGAGTGGAGGAACCACATTTTGATGGTGAACAATCTATTTTAAAAGCCATTTCACTTCACGACGAATCGATGGCAACCTCTGGAACATATAGAAAGTATAAAACCGATGAAAACGGTAATAAATACTCGCATATTATAGATACAGAAACAGGTTACCCAAGTAAAACCAATTTATTAAGTATTTCTGTAATAGCTAAGGATTGTATGACAGCGGATGCTTATGCAACAGCTTTTAAGGCTATGGGAATTGAGAAAATTAAAGAGTTTTTAAAGACACATCCAGAGCTAAAAGTATTTTTG
>NZ_DATGNR010000020.1:0-39223 GCF_035306605.1 Xanthomarina sp.
CTGATAATTTCATCCAAATCCACTCTATCCACTTGCAAGAGTGCCACCAACATTTCCCTATCGAACCTATTGGCCAAAAGGGTTCTTATTTCGTCGTCTTGCTTCATTTTTTTCAACTTACGCATTTCATTGGGTTGTTTGCCAAACATGCTATGTAAAAAATCTGCAGGATTAAAAACAGCTCCTAAGACTCTAGTTACTGCATTGGAAGATCTTCCTCCAGCTTCATAACCCGTTTGTAATCCGGAAATGTTATAACGGTAATTCGTGTTAATCGGTACCACTTGTTTAATATCTACTTCTAGAAAACCGGTTAGCTTAAACTCGTTAATTACAACTTCTTCTAAAGCAAATGCTAATTCTGTTAATGTAATTGTTGAAGTTCCAAACTTAATCCAGTCGTTAGTTACTCGTACACGAATGGACTTGTAACCTAAATATGAAAAATGGAGTGTGTCTGTAGCTTTAGCCTTAATTTCAAATTCCCCACGCGCATTGGTAGTCGTTCCTTTTACTTCGTTCAGATTGACAATGTTAACACTCTCCATAGGTTTCCCTTCTGTAGAGTTTATAACTATACCTTTTACAGTTGTATCTGTCTGACCAAATAAAAAAGAGGTCCCAATTAAGAGTGTAAAAAGAAAAAGTAATTTTTTCATTAAAGTCATATTGACCATAAAAGTACTAAACAAAACGATATTACCTTATGGTATCTTATAATTTGACTAAATATTAACAATAATTACTAGCGTCTTGAACGTCTAGGTCTTGATACTGGAGAACCAGATCCAGATCCTGAACGTCTTGAACGAGACTCTCCACCAGCACCTACGCTTTGTTTTTCGCCTCTATTGCCGCCAAAACTAGAACCAGAACGTCTTTCGCCTCTTGGTTTATCGTCGTATCGTCTTCTGCTTCCGCCGCCACTGTCGTTACGTCTTTTACCTCTGCTTGTTCCTTTACCTTGATCTTGGCTAATTTCAACGTTTACAAAACGTCCTTCGTGCTTATAATCGGTAAAGAATGCAAGAACTTTTTCTTGATGTTCTTTTTCAGTATTAAAGAAGGAGAAACTTTCTTTAACATCAACTTTAAACACATCGTCTCTTCCTAAATCTAGTACTTCTTTTAAGAAATCTTTCAATTTCATCCAATCGTAACCATCTTTGCTACCTACGTTTATAAAGTATCTTGAATCGTTAGAGCTTTTAGAGTAATCTCTTCCTCCGCTGTCACGATCTTCACCACGTGATGAATCGGCTACATTTAGATTTTTAGATTTTTGATAGTAATTAAAGAATCGAGTGAACTCTACAGAGAAGAATTTTTTAATTAATTCGTCTTTAGTAGTTTCTTCAAATAATTCGTTGATGCTATCTAAGTATTTGTTTATTTCAGGGTTTATTTCTGTATTGTGAATTTTATTTGCTAATGACATTAATTGTACTTCGCAAATTTGCATACCATTAGGAATTTGTTTCAATTCAAATTTCTGATTAATGATACGTTCAATACTTTTGATTTTACGTACTTCACTTTTAGAAACAATTACCATCGAGATTCCTGTTTTACCAGCACGTCCAGTTCTACCAGACCTATGCGTGTAAATTTCAGGTTCATCAGGTAATTGGTAATTTATAACGTGGGTAATATCGTCCACATCAATTCCACGAGCAGCAACATCTGTAGCTACAAGCATTTGTATTTGTTTGTTTCTGAAAGATTTCATCACCAAATCTCTTTGGTTCTGACTTAAATCTCCGTGTAATGCTCCTGCGCTGTAGCCATCTTCAATTAAGTTTTCGGCTACTTTTTGTGTGTCACGTTTGGTTCTACAGAAAATAACAGAGAAGATATCGGGATTTGTATCTGCTAAACGTTTTAAAGCATCATACCTATCTCTAGCATTGACTAAATAATATTCGTGAGATACTTGATTTGTGCTTTCGTTTTTGTTTCCTACTGTTATTTCAATAGGACTCTTCATAAACTTTTTAGCTATGTTGGCAACTTCCTTAGGCATAGTTGCGGAAAACAACCAGGTACTTTTTTCTTGAGGTGTATGCGATAAGATATCAGTAATATCTTCTTTGAAACCCATGTTAAGCATTTCATCAGCTTCATCTAAAACAGCATATTCTATTTTAGAAATGTCAACCATGTTTCTCTTAATCATGTCTTTCATTCTACCTGGAGTTGCTACAATAATTTGAGCGCCTCTTTTTACCTCTCTGGCTTGATCTGAAATACTAGATCCACCATAAATGGCAACCACGTTAAGACCTTTGCAATACTTTCCGTATTGTTTCATCTCGTTGGCAATTTGTAAGCAAAGTTCTCTGGTAGGAGATAATATTAACCCTTGAGTAGTTCTACTATCAATGTTAATTTGTTGTAGCATTGGAAAGCCAAAAGCAGCTGTTTTTCCAGTACCTGTTTGAGCTAATGCTACTAAGTCTGTATCTTTTTCTAATAAAATAGGGATTGCTTTTGCTTGGACGTCACTTGGGGTTTCAAAACCCATGTCAGTAATAGCTTGCAATAGGTCGTTATTAAGACCCAAATTTTGGAATGTGTTCATTCGGTGTGTATAAGTATTCGATTATGTTATGTCGTGTTACAAAAGAAGCGAATCGACATACTTAACCCTTAACTTCCAGTAACACACCCTCACTCTGAGGAATTATTAATCCAAGTAACCAATATGGTTCACGTAGATTTTTTTACAAGGTGCAAATGTACAATTTAATTTTTTATTAATTTGATTTTATGTGAAAATAATTAAATATAAAGTTTTAATGAAATTGTATTTGTAAGATTAACGCCCTTGTTTAATGGGGTTTTAGGGTGTTTTTGTAGCTTGTTTATTTCTGGTTCACTAAAAAATCAACTAGTTGCTTAACGGCTTTTCCTCTATGACCTATTTTGTTTTTTTCATCCAAGGATATTTCTGCAAAGGTTTTTGAATATCCTTTTGCCTTGAAAATAGGGTCATAACCAAATCCATGTTCTCCTTGTTTTTCTGAGGTTATTTCACCTTCACAAATACCGGTAAAAGTTTTTAGGTTTCCATTTAAATGAAGGGCAATAACTGTTTTAAATTGTGCTTGACGGTTTGGTTTGCCTTTTAAATTTTCTAGTAACAAATTAATATTATCTTCAGAATTACGTTGCTCTCCCGCATATCTGGCTGAAAACACACCAGGCTCGTTATTTAAAGTTGCAACTTCAAGACCCGTGTCATCAGCAAAACAATCGTAGCCGTAATTGTTTTTTATGTATTCAGCTTTTTGAATGGCATTACCCTCAATCGTGTTTTGTGTTTCTGGTACATCTTCCTTGCACCCAATTTCTAGTAAGCTTAATAGTTGAATATGTTCAGGAATTAAAGCTTGCACTTCTTTTAATTTGTTTAGGTTGTTTGTGGCAAAAACGAGTTTCATAGTAATACAATTATAAAAAAGAGGTTTCTATTTTCATCAAAAAAACGGAAAATAATACTAAATTCATTGAAAATTGCATAATTTATTATTGCAAAAATCTATCATGAAGAAACAGTATGTAATGTTACTATGTTTTTTGTGTTTTACCTCTTTCGTACAAGCTCAGAAGATAAATAATAAAGATTCCTTAAGCGTGAGGCAAGTTGTTGATACCTTATTTATTGATAGGGATATTAATAATTGGTCACTTCGCTTATTTACAAACTATAAAGGACAGAGTTTTATTTTAAACAAGAAAAGTAATACAATATCCTTTAGACCTAATAATAGAGCTGGGGTTGGTTTTGGACTTGGTACTAGTAAGTTAATTATTGATGTTGCTTTTAATTTAAAAGGTCAAGCAGAAAACGTAACAAAACGGTTTGATTTGCAGGGTTCTTTAGTTGTAGGAGAACACAATTTAGTAAATTTATATATTCAGAGATATAAAGGATTTAACGTTAATAATAATTTTAACGAACCCGAGATATTTAGGGATGATATTGGATCACTTTCTGTAGGATTCCACTATTTATACGCTTTCAAAAAGATTTCTTTTTCTTCTTCTATTTTAAAAGCAGGTGTTTCAAATGGCAAGGGGAAGCGCTTTATTTCTGGTGGTGTTGGGGGATTTGTAGCCTATAATGCTTTTGAGGGAAACACAACCTTATTACCTGGCAATGGTATTTTTGACGAAAATGCTTATTTGGAAGAATTTAAAGGCGTTGGTATGGGGATTTCAGCTGGTGTTCTGGCTGTTTTTGTGTTGCCAGCTAATGTTTTTACCACTGTTAATGTTATCCCGGGGATTGGGCTTATGTATAAAAAAGGATTTTCAGAAACTGGTGATTATAAGGTGTCAAACCCACTTTTATATAAATTGGATTTTGAAGCAGGAATAGGTTATAGTTATAAGCGCTTTTATGTAACCTTGGTTTACGGTAGTGGAATTTACACTACTAATTTGGATTATGGATTAAACTATTTATATAGCAATACCAAGGCTAAATTTTCAGTAGGATATAAAATAGTGAGAAAGAAATAAATTAAGATTCTTTTTTAGATGTTTGATTTTTTAACATCTTCAAATACATGTGTTCAACCTTAGTTCTTGCCCAAGGTGTTCTTCTTAAGAATTTTAAACTAGATTTTACTGAAGGATTATCTTGAAAACAACGTATGTTAACAATGTGTCCCATATATTCCCATCCATAATGGGCTTCAAGTTCTGTAACTATTTGCTCTAACTTAACTCCGTGTAAAGGATTGTTTACCTGTGTTTCCATTTATACTTCTAAAATAAGTTTTTGAATTTTTGTAGCTTTTTCAAAGTGATCGAGTTTATGAGTTGAAATCCACCATGTGGCTGCTTCCATTAATAACTCCGGATTTTCATTTTTATTTGCGAAAAAAGCATAAAAAGAGAGTCCAACATTGGGTCCTTTTTGTGCTATTTTCCTAGTGCAAATATTTAATATTTTATCTTTTAGTTCCGGAGTCATTACTATGGTTATCTTCTACTTGTACGAGTTCTATCGTTACTTCTCTTTGGTTTTTGATTGCTAGTTCCTTGTTTGCTTGAGGAATTGCGCTTTTGACTTTGGTTTCTACCTCCACCTTGCTTTTTAGGTTGGGTAGAAGCGTTTGGATCTGGTTCGTAACCTTCTAATATTTCTTGTGGAATTTTAAGACCAACCAGTTTTTCAATATCTCTTAAGTAAGTAGTTTCATCAGCACTTACCAATGAAATAGCTTCTCCGCTAGCTCCAGCACGTCCAGTCCTTCCTATTCTATGTACATAATCTTCAGATATATTAGGAAGCTCAAAGTTTATAACATGTGGTAATAATGGAATATCCAAGCCACGAGCAGCAATATCTGTAGCTACTAAAACTCTAATAGTTCCACTTTTAAATCCAGCCAAAGCTTTAGTTCTGGCTGCTTGACTTTTATTTCCGTGAATAGCAGCTGCAGTAATCCCTGCGCTTATCATATTCTTGCACAATTTGTTTGCACCGTGTTTAGTTCTAGTAAAAACTAATACTTGCTTCCAATCGCCATCAGAAATTAACTTAATAATTAAATCAGTTTTCTTTCCACTTGCTACACGATATACTTTTTGGTTAATAGCATCTACAGTTGAGTTTTCGGGTGTAGCATCTACTTGAACGGGTTTATGTAAAATACCGTGTGCCAGTTTTTTAATGTCTTGCGAAAAAGTTGCAGAAAACATTAAATTTTGTCTTTTAGCAGGCATCATTTTAATAACACGTTCAATGTCTCGTAAAAATCCCATATCCAACATTCTGTCAGCTTCGTCTAAAACAAAAACACTTACTTTAGAAAGCGATAAAAATCCTTGGTTACATAAATCTAATAATCTACCTGGAGTTGCTACTAAAATATCAACCCCCTGTCTTAATTGTGCTACTTGTGGTTTTTGGTTAACTCCACCAAAAATTACGGCAGAACGCAAATCTAAAAACTCACTATATTCTTTAACGTTGCTATATACTTGTGCAGCTAATTCTCTTGTTGGTGTTAAAACTAAAGCACGAACAGGTCTTTGACGTAAATGTTGTTCTTGAGATAAAAGTTGTAATACAGGTAAAGTAAATCCAGCAGTTTTTCCGGTTCCAGTTTGTGCGGAGGCAAGAACATCCATGCCTTCTAGAATAGGGGGAATGGCTTTACATTGTATTGGTGAAGGCTCTGTATATCCTTTCTTATTAATTGCTTTAAGGATAGGTTCAGAAAGACCTAAGGTATTAAATGTCATATATTAATTTTGAAGAATGGCAAGTTCGCTTGCCATTTTATTAGCTTGCAAAGTTACTTTAAATTTTGTGAAGAACTTTGTTTATTGTAATTAATGCAATACGAGGTGCTCATAAAGACGTCTATAAGTTACATTAACAGCGGTTGTTTCTTGTTCAAATTTGTTTGTATAAATTAATCTAATGACTTGTTGATTTTTAGTTTATTTAATTTTATGTACCTTTAAATCAATTAATTAAACAGAATGTGCTTATGGTTTTTAAATCGAAATATTTCATTGTTCTATTACTTTATATTTCAATAGCGTCTTGTAAAAAGAAAGATAAAAGTATAGATAACCTTGGAGTTGTAGAATTTCAAGTTACTGGAAGCCAGGAAGCTCATAATCATTTTGAAAAGGGTTTACTGTTGCTTCATAGTTTTGAATATGAAGACGCTCGAGAGGCTTTTCTAGAAGCTCAGAAAACGGATCCTAATATGGCTATGGCTTATTGGGGAGAAGCTATGACTTATAATCATAGTCTATGGGGAGAGCAGGATTATGAAGCTGGTTCTTCAGCAGTTCAAAAAGTAAAAAGTTTACAGGAAAAACATGATTATTCAACCATTGAGAAAGGGTTTTTACAGGCTGTAGAGGTATTGTATACTCCTAAAACTCCAAAGATTGATAGAGATATAGCTTATAAGGAGTATATGAAATTTCTTCATGAGACTCATCCTGAAAACCAAGAGATTGCTGCTTTTTACGCCATTTCATTATTAGGTTCTGTGCCTGAGGGTAGAGATGATGCAGTTTATGAGGAAGGTGCAGAAATAGCAAAAAAAGTATTAGATAAAAACCCGAAACATCCTGGAGCACTTCATTATTTAATACATTCATACGATGATCCTTATCATGCGGAATTAGCGTTCGATGCAGCAAATAGTTATTCAAAAGTAGCACCAGATGCAAGTCATGCGCTTCATATGCCTTCTCATATTTATGTGGCTTTAGGCATGTGGGACGAGGTTATAGCTTCTAATATAGAATCATATCAAGCAAGTTTAAATAGAATGAAACGTAAATCATTGGATAATGATGCAAGAGGATTTCATGCATTTCATTGGTTGCAATATGGTTATTTACAGAAACCTGATTTTGAAAAAGCCAAACAGATGGTTTTGGATATGGAGCAGTTTTTAAAGGAATCTCCAACTGATAGAATTAAAACCTATTTAATGTTTTTAAAAGGCACGTATTTAGTTGAAAGTAATCAATGGAATTCTGATATTGCAAATATAGATGTAAATGTTTCTAATTTAAATTTAACGGTTCAGGCTCAATTTCATTTTACTGAAGGGTATCGTGCTTTTTTAAACGGAAATATTCAAAAAATAGAAAAGGTTATTGATACTTTGTCTCAAAAAATAGGTAAAGAGTCTGTGCTTGTAGACAATTTAGATAACGGTTTTACCATGTGCTCTTCACTTTCTAGAAATTCACCAACTAAATTGGATGTTAAACAATCTCAGGTTATGCTTAAACAGTTGCAAGGCTTAAAAGCTTGGATGGAAAAAGACCTTATTAAAGCCGAAGAATTATTAAAAGAGTCTACCATTTTGGAGCAAGGAATTAGTTATAGTTATGGGCCTCCAGTAATTATAAAACCAACTAGTGAGTTATATGCTGAATGGCTTGTGGAGCAAAACAGGTATGACGAAGCTATAGAGCAATATAATATTACTTTAGAACGAGCTACAAAAAGACGATTAGCTCTTGAGGGAATTGAAAAGGCAACAAAATTAAAAGTTTCAACTAATGATTTTTAAGGGTGTCAATTGACAATTATCATATTAATTGACATTTATTTCAAGTAGTATTGTAATGTAGTACAAATTCAAAATATAAAAGCTTATGAACGTTATAATTCAATATGTAAATATGGATTCAAGTGAATCTCTATCAAAATATACGACTGAAAAATTAGAGAAACTATCAAAAAAATATGATTGGTTAATTTCTTGTGATGTGTTTTTTAAACAAGACAATAATCAAAAGGAACCAGGTAAAATTTGTAATATGGAATTGAGTTTGCCTGGACCAAGAATTTTTGCTACTTCAACAGAAAGTAATTTTGAATTAGCCGTAAAGGAAACCATTAATGATTTGGATATTCAATTAAAAAAGAGAAAAGAAACTCTTTCTACCCATTAAATAAAAAAGTGAGATTAACAATAGGCTGCAAACTGTATGATTCAATGGGTTTGCGGCTTTTTTTTCATTTAAATCCTATGCCTCAACTCTAGTTTTTAGAATTTTATTATAGTCAACTAATTTACTAATCGTTACTATTGATGGTGGTAGGGTTCATTTCTTAAAATAGTAAATCCTCTATAAAGTTGTTCTATTACAAACAAACGAATCATTTGATGAGAAAATGTCATTTTAGATAACGAGAGTTTTCCATTTGCTTTGTCATAAACTTCTTTAGAAAACCCATAAGGACCACCAATTACAAAAACCAATTGCTTGATCCCAGAATTCATGTGCTTTTGCAAGTATTCCGAAAATCCAACAGAACTTAATTGTTTACCATTTTCATCTAATAAAATTAAAACATCTTGATTTTGAATTTTATTTAAAATAAGTTCGCCTTCTTTTTGCTTTTGCTGCTCTTCACTTAAGTTTTTGCTGTTTTTTAAATCTGGAATTATTTCTAATTCAAATTTTATATAAAAGCCAAGACGTTTTTGATAATCGTCCATTAAGGCTTGAAGTTGTTTGTTGTCTGTTTTGCCTATGGCAAGGAGTTTTATTTGCATAAAATGTATAATCGCGCTTTAAAAAGACTTTTTATAAGTATCCAAGAAATTGATAATTTATAGCTTTGACACTCTGGACAAGAAATCTCAATAAGAACAAAATTTGAACTGCAAATTTACATTTTAATTGGAATTTAGAATTTAGAATGCAATTAATTTGCATTTGTATTAGTATTTTTACAACAAATAAGAAGTCATGATTTCAGAAGAACAATTTAATAAGGAAATAGAAATAATAGTAGCCAACGCTATAAGAGAAGACGTAGGAGATGGAGACCATAGTTCCTTAGCATGTATTCCTGCAACAGTAAAGGGAAAAGCTAAACTTTTAGTGAAAGATGAAGGCATTATTGCTGGTGTAGAATTTGCTAAAAAAGTATTTCATTATGTCGATAAGGATCTAAAAATAGAAACCCTTATCAAAGATGGTTCTAAAGTGAAATTTGGAGACATTGTGTTCTATGTTGAAGGATCGTCGCAGTCAATTTTGAAAGCTGAACGCTTGGTTTTAAATGCTATGCAACGTATGAGTGCAATTGCTACAAAAACAAAGCACTTTGTTGATTTATTAGAAGGAACTGGAACAAAGGTTTTAGATACAAGGAAAACCACTCCAGGAATTCGTGCCTTAGAAAAATGGGCAGTAAAAATAGGAGGAGGAGAAAACCATAGATTTGCTTTATACGATATGATTATGTTAAAGGACAATCATATTGATTTTGCTGGAGGAATTACTAATGCGTTAAACAAAACCAAAGCTTATTTAAAAGATACAGGAAGGGATCTTAAAATTATTGTAGAAGCTAGAAACTTAGATGAAATAAAAGAAATTCTTGAAAACAAAGGCGTTTATAGAATTTTAATAGATAACTTTAATTATGAAGACACCAAAAAAGCAGTGGCTTTAATAGGTGATACCTGTTTAACAGAATCTTCGGGTGGTATCAATGAAAATACCATTAGAAAATATGCCGAATGCGGAGTAGATTTTATTTCTTCTGGAGCTCTAACTCATTCTGTATATAATATGGATTTAAGTTTGAAAGCTGTTTAGTTCAGAATTTAATATTCAAAATCTATTTTTGAGTTATTATTTATAGAACCTAGAACATATTTAATTAAAGAGACCATTAAACCGAAACATCAAGCAATAGTTAATGACCAAACCCATAGAAGATAAGTTAAGTAAAATTCCTGTTATAAATTTGATTGTCAAGTTTTTTAAACAGATAAAGCTTCCTGGTTTAGAAGGGCTTTCTTTTTACGATTTAGTTGAACTCTATATTATTGGTGTTGGTCGAGGTGCATTGACAACAAGAGCAAGTGCCATTGCATTTAATTTTTTTACGGCCATATTTCCTTTTTTACTTTTTATATTAATTGTAATTCCATTAATACCCATAGAGGATTTTAGGGTGGAGTTTCTAAATTTTTTAAACTCGTTTTTACCACCAAGTACTTCAGATTTTTTCTTTAATAGTATTTTCGATAACATAAATTCCTCAAATCGAGGCGGCTTATTATCTTCAGTTTTTTTAGTGTCTATTTTTTTAATGGCTAATGGAATTAATGCTGTATTTGCAGGATTTGAAGGTTCGTATCATGAACAACTTGGAAGAAATGTAGTAAAGCAGTATTTGTATTCATTAGGAGTAGCTTTAATATTGGCATTCTTGTTAATTCTTACAGTAGTAGTTCTTGGGTATTTTCAAATTTACGTACTTGGAAATCTTGAAAATTACGGCATTTTAGAAAAGAGTAACAATCAGTTTTGGATTATGGTTGCTAAGTACGTATTTTTTGTAATTATGGTATATTTAGCAACAGCTGTTTTGTATTATTTTGGAACTAGAGAAGGGAAAGAGTCCAATTTCTTTTCATTGGGAGCATTATTCACAACAGTATTAATTATATTAAGCTCTTATTTGTTCGGGATTTACATCGAAAACTTTTCACAATATAATGAACTTTATGGGTCTATTGGTGCACTTTTAATTTTGTTGTTTTACCTATGGTTAAACTCAAATATTCTGCTTTTAGGCTATGAACTGAATGCAACATTGCTTCGATTGAAAAAGATAAATAGTAATCATTTATAAAAAATGAAATCTGTTAATCCTTATTAATTAATAGATTTACACCCAACACTTAACACTAATTGCCTTGCACTATATAGACGTTATACTTCCTATTCCTATTCCAAAATTATTTACTTATAGTATTACAGAAGCTGAGGTGGGATTTTTAAAACCCGGAATGCGCGTGTCTGTACCTTTTGGGAAAGCGAAAATTTATACGGCATTGGTTTATAGCATTCACACTAACGAACCTCATGCCTACGAAGCAAAAGAGATTCATCAAATTCTAGATGATAAGCCAGTAATTACAGAAACACAGTTGGTACATTGGCAGTGGATTGCCGATTATTACATGTGCACTTTAGGTGATGTGATGCGAGCAGCTTTACCAAGTGCTTTTATTTTAGAAAGTGAAACCATTATTACTCTTGATAGGGAGGGGGCTTTTAATGAATCAGACTTAAAGGACGAAGAATTTTTGGTTTTTGAAGCTCTTCAGCATCAATCGTCTTTAAAAATCCATGATATTATGAATATTCTGGATAAAAAAAATGTACTTCCTATAATTAAAAGTTTATTAGAAAAAAAAGTAATAAGTGTTGATGAGGAGATTTTTGAAAAATACAAGCCAAAATTGGTTCGTTATGTAAAACTTCAACCTCAATTTTCATCAAGTCAAGGTTTACAAGATTTATTGGAGGAGTTAAGTAGGGCGCCGAAACAGAGAGAGGTTATAATGACCTTGTTTTCACTTTCGGCTAAAACTAAGAAACCAATTAAAGTTTCGGAGTTGACCGAACAAAGTAATGCATCGTCATCCATTATTAAATCGTTGTTGGATAAGAATATTCTTGAAGAATATTATATTCAAACAGATAGAATCCAATATTCAGGAGAAGAAAACAATCCGATTAAAAAGTTAAGCGAAGCACAAAACACAGCTTTTCAGGAAATTAAATCATCTTTCAAAACCCATAATATTACTTTATTACATGGTGTAACATCTTCGGGTAAAACAGAAATATATGTTAAGTTAATTGAAGAGGTTTTAGCTTTAAATAAACAAGTTTTGTACTTGTTACCTGAAATAGCTTTAACAACCCAATTGGTAAATAGACTTCAAGATTATTTTGGAGAAAAAGTGGCTGTTTACCATTCTAAATATTCATCGCAAGAACGGGTTGAGGTTTGGAATCAGATTTTAAATAAATCCTCTAAGGCTCAAATTGTTTTGGGAGCGCGTTCTTCGGTTTTATTGCCGTTTCATGATTTAGGATTGGTTATCGTAGACGAAGAACACGAGTCATCCTATAAACAATTTGATCCTGCTCCTCGCTATCATGCAAGAGATTCAGCTATCGTTTTAGGAAGCTTATTTAAATGTAAAACGCTTTTAGGGTCTGCAACACCAAGTATAGAAAGCTTTTATAACACTAAACTAAATAAGTATGCTTTGGTGGAATTAAGCAAGAGATATAATAACGTATTGATGCCAGATATCGAGCTTGTTGATGTTAAAGACAAGCATAAGCGGAAGCGCATGACCGGTCATTTTAGCGATAGATTAATTGAAGAAATGACAGAAACTTTAAATGCTGGTCATCAAGTTATTTTATTTCAAAATAGAAGGGGGTTCTCGCCAATAGTAGAATGTCAGACTTGTGGAGTGTCACCTCAATGTCCAAATTGCGACGTTAGTTTAACCTATCATCAATATAAAGACCAACTTCGTTGTCACTATTGCGGCTACCATGCAGTTATGATTAAAACTTGTGAAGCTTGTGGAAGCTTGGATTTAGATAATAAAGGTTTTGGAACCCAACAAGTAGAAGAGGAGGTTAAAGAACTTTTTCCGAACTACAAGGTGGCTAGAATGGATATGGATACAACTCGAGGAAAATATGGTTACGAAAAACTCATTACAGCGCTTGAGCAGCAAGAAATAGATATTTTAGTTGGTACTCAAATGCTAACGAAAGGATTGGATTTTAGACATGTAAAATTGGTTGGAATTATGAATGCTGATAACATGCTTAATTTTCCAGATTTTAGAGCGCATGAGCGAAGCTTTCAGCTTATGGTACAGGTGTCAGGTAGAGCGGGAAGAACAGAAGAGCGTGGGAAGGTTTTAATTCAAACTTATAACCCGTATCATAAAATTCTACAACAAGTGGCTTCAAACTCCTACTTGGAAATGTTTGAAGAACAAATGGATGAACGACGTAATTTTAAATATCCACCCATTTATAAGTTAATTAAAATAACCTTAAAACATCGTAATTATAATAAGGTGAATGTGGCAGCAGATTGGTATGCGCAATCTTTGCGTATGGTTTTTAAAACAAATATATTAGGTCCAGAATTTCCGCCCGTTTCAAGGATAAGAAATCAGTATATAAAACATATTATTGTAAAAATTCCACCAAAACAATCTGTGTTAAAAACAAAAGAAGCTATCATTAAAATAAACAATAGCTTCTTTGCTGTAAAAGACTTTAGATCTGTGAGGGTAATTCTAAATGTTGATAATTATTGATTTAAGTTATGTTGTTATTTAAAGCATCCACTAATTGAGTCTTTTTGTTTCGGCTTAATGGAATTTCATAAGCACCAACTTCAACATTTTTACTATTAAATCTGTCAATTTTATCTAAATTAACAATGTATGATTTGTGGATTCTTAAAAACTTTCCTTCAGGAAGTTCTGCTTCAAACGCCTTCATGGTAGATAGTACTACTAAGCTTGTTTCTTCGGTAACTAGTTTTACGTAATCACCTAAAGCTTCAATCCACTTAATATCTTTAATGTATACTTTACGTTTTTTAAGGTTGCTTTTTACAAATATGTGCTCACCTTCAGTTTCGTTAAAGTCTAATTTTAATTTATGTTGTTCTACAGCTTTATCCACAGCTGTGTTAAAACGTTCTCTAGTTATAGGTTTGTGTAGGTAATCTGTAGCATCGTAGTTAAATGCTTTAAATGCATATTCGGTTTTACCTGTAACAAAAATAATTTGAGGTTTGTTATTTAGTACATCCAAAAGTTCAAACCCATTTAAAACAGGCATTTCAATATCAAGAAATATTAAATCGACCTTATGGTGGTTTAAGCCATTTTTAGTCTCAAGCGCACTATTGTATTCCGCTATCAAGTTAAGTGAAGGATGGCTTTCAATTAACTTAACAATGGAGAGGCGCTGTATTGCTGAGTCGTCAACTACTACACAGTTTAAAGTCATAAGATTAATATTTATATTGGTTAAGTATCGACAATAGTACAAAAAACGGGGTTAAAAACCAAATAACATCGACTAAATGTATGGTTTAACAGATTTTAACATCTGCTTGAATGCGATTTAAATATGTTTGTTTTAAAGTTGTAATATATAAATAATATTCTTATTTTTGCACCCATTTTAACATTAAAAACAATTTAATATGAATCATTACGAAACTGTTTTCATCTTAAATCCCGTTTTATCTGAGACCCAGATAAAGGAAACAGTACAGAAATACGAAGATTTTCTAGTTTCTCGAGGAGCAAAGATGGTATCAAAAGAAGATTGGGGACTAAAAAAATTAGCTTATCCAATCCAAAAGAAAAAAAGTGGATTTTACCACTTATTCGAGTATCAAGTAGATGGTGAAGTTATTAAGCCATTAGAAATCGAATTTAGACGTGACGAGCGTTTTATGCGTTATTTAACTGTTACTCTAGATAAGCATGCTGTATCTTGGGCAGAGAGAAGAAGAGAGAAACTTAAACAAAAAGCGTAATTATGTCATCTATAGAACAACAAGCAAAAGGAAAGAAGGACGGAGAAATTAGATATTTAACGCCTTTGAATATTGAAACTAACAAGAATAAAAAGTACTGTCGTTTCAAGAAATCAGGAATCAAATATGTAGACTATAAAGATGCAGATTGGTTATTAGGTTTTGTTAACGAACAAGGTAAAATTTTACCAAGACGTTTAACAGGAACTTCCTTAAAATATCAAAGAAAAGTGTCAGTTGCTGTAAAAAGAGCTCGTCACTTAGCATTATTGCCTTACGTAGCAGATTTATTAAAATAAAAAAATCATAACAATGGAACTTATATTAAAACAAGACGTTGAAAATTTAGGATTTAAAGACGATGTTGTAACGGTTAAGAACGGTTATGGTAGAAACTTTTTAATTCCACAAAAGCTAGCTGTATTAGCAACTGCTTCTGCGAAAAAAGTATTGGCAGAAAACTTAAAGCAACGTGCTTATAAAGACAAAAAAATAATTGAAGAGGCAACTAAAACTGCTGAGGCAATTAAAGCTTTAGAAATTAAAATACCAGCTAAAGCTACTGAAGGTGCTTCTGCAGGTGATAAATTATTTGGTTCTATTACCAAAGCCGATTTAGTTGAAGCTTTTTCAAAAGCTGGTCATGATATCGATAAGAAATTCGTAACTATTACGGGTGGAAATATTAAACGTTTAGGACAGTACGACGCTGTAATTCGTTTACATAGAGAAGTAACTTTCGAAATTCCTTTTGAAGTTATCGCTCAAGCCTAATGTTTAAATAACATATAAAAAGCCTCAACTTCGTTGGGGCTTTTTTTTTAATTTTTTTTAAAATGAAATACGCTAGATTAACTAAAGAACAGTTTGAAGAACTACATAAAGAATTTATAAATTTTCTTGCTACACAAACCATAACAGCCCAAGAATGGGAAGATATTAAAGTAAACAAACCGGAAGTAGCCGAACAGGAATTGGATGTTTTTAGCGATTTAGTTTGGGAAGGTGTATTAAGCAAAGTGCAATATGTTGAGCACATTTCACCTCAACAAATTCATTTATTTCATTTAAATGAAGATAACATGCATTTGATTGCCATTAAGATTAAGAACCCAATTGATTTAACCACTAAAGAAGGTTTTAATTGGTTACGTGAAAATTTAATGGACGATGACGTGGAGTTTTTACAAGCAAGAAAAGATTATACCGACGATAGAAATGCTGATAAGTTTAAATTAATCGAACAAGGTGGAACCATCACCAAAGGCGATTTATTTAAATATTTAGATAAGTTGATTAATTAGGTTTTTTTGAGTTGCAACCTTAGAAGTGGGGTGTTAGTCTTTTAATTATACTTATTGAGTATTATAAGATTTCCACGCATTTTCTTTTCAAAAACTCAAACCGACGTTTTTTAATTCTTTATTTTTGTTTTTCAATTATTAATTAAAAGAAATTCCCTGTTTTTGGGAAGTTGATATGGCACAAAAACCAAGTATTCCAAAAGGAACAAGAGATTTTACTCCAGAGCAAGTAGCTAAACGCAACTATATATTCAATACCATTCAAACGCAATTCGAACTATATGGCTTTCAGCCAATAGAAACACCTAGTTTTGAAAACTCTGATACTTTAATGGGAAAGTATGGTGAGGAAGGAGATAGATTGATTTTTAAAATTTTGAATTCTGGAGATTATTTAAATAAAGTGCATGATACCCTTTATCAAACAAAAGATTCTAGTGCCATAACTCCTAAAATATCAGAAAAAGCTCTACGCTACGATTTAACAGTTCCCTTTGCTCGGTATGTGGTACAGCATCAAAACGAAATAGAATTTCCTTTTAAACGTTATCAAATGCAGCCTGTTTGGAGAGCTGATAGACCTCAGAAAGGACGTTTTAGAGAGTTTTACCAATGCGATGCGGATGTGGTTGGTTCCACCTCTTTATGGCAGGAAGTAGAATTTGTTCAGTTATATGATGCAGTATTTAAAGCATTAAAACTAGAAGGAGTAACTATTAAAATTAATAATCGGAAAATACTTTCTGGAATAGCAGAAGTAATTGGAGCCAGCGATAAATTAATTGACTTCACCGTAGCTTTAGATAAGCTAGACAAAATAGGAGAGGAGAAGGTGAAAGAAGAAATGTTAGAAAAGGGCATTTCTAAAGAAGGGATTGAAAAATTACAACCTTTATTTGCACTTTCAGGAACTTTTAGCTCTCAAATTAAGCAGTTAAAAACTATTTTAAGCACTTCTGAGGAAGGTAATAAGGGAATTCAAGAATTAGAATTTATTGATAAAGCCATTTCAGAACTAGGTTTGCAAACAGCAATATTAAAATTAGATGTTACACTTGCTAGGGGATTGAACTATTATACAGGTGCAATTTATGAAGTTTCTGCTCCTGAAAAAGTACAAATGGGCTCCATTGGTGGTGGAGGTCGTTACGACGATCTAACCGGTATATTTGGAATGAAAGATGTAAGTGGTGTTGGAATTAGTTTTGGATTGGATAGAATTTATCTGGTATTGGAAGAACTTAATTTATTTCCAGAAACAGTTACCAAAAATATCGATTTACTATTTATAAATTTTGGAGAAAATGAAGCGTTATTTTGCTTAAAAGCAATCAAGCAATTACGTTTAAATGCTATTAATGCCGAATTATATCCAGATTCAGCAAAAATGAAAAAACAAATGAATCATGCCAATAAGCGCAATATCCCATTTGTGGTATTAGTAGGAGATGAGGAAATGAAATCGGATAGTTACACTTTGAAAAATATGATTTCAGGAGAACAAGAAAAAGTATCATTACAAGATTTGATTTCTAAGTTTAAATAGTAACTCAAAATGAATTCTATCTTTACTTAAATTAACTTGTAATTTAATAGGTTTAAATCAAGCATAAATTGAAACTAGATAAAAGTAAAGAGTCCTGATGTTTTTCAGGGCTCTTTTTTTGATTTATAATTTTTATGAGAGGTTGGATTTAGTTAACGATTACCTTTTTATTAACAACTCCCATTTCAGTGTCCAGCTTAATTATATAAGCTCCAACACTTAGTCGGTTTGTTTTAATATCAGTTTTGGTTTCTGTTTTAATTTTATCTAAAGTGAAGACAGATTGACCAATAATATTATACATTTTAATAGATGTAATTTTTAACATTGCAGGGTTTTGAATTTGAATGCTTTCATGTGTATTGGCATAAGATACTTGTAGGCAATTAATTGTTTCATTTTCTTCAATATTAAGTACTTCACTAGTAAATGTAATTCAGAAAGTGTTTTATTCAAAACGCGTACTTCATCAAGTGAACCTTTAAAAATAGGTGTATGTGTCAAAATAGTTAGCAGCTCTACCCATTGTAAAACCATAGGTGTTTGTAGGTAACACATTAGTTATACCAGTGGTACTAGAAATTTCTTCTCCATTCAAATATAGTTTCAGAGTTCCGTTTGGACCATCATAAATTGCAACTAGATGTATCCATTGGTTCTTTAAAACTGGTTGTGTAAGGGTTGTTAGAAATTGTATTACCATTAACTCTTGCATAAACACGAGGTTCCGATTAATCTTGAATTTCTATATTAGACTGCCCAAAAGGCATACCTCTACCTGTAAAAGTGGGATCATTTATTCTTTGTCAGCAGTAATATTATTTGCTGTCTAATCTGTCCCATTAGTTATGGGTTTGTGCTATCATTAGATTTAAGAACAGAAAAGCCATGGATAATTGTAGGTGTATTTTCATAGTAGATTGGTTTATAGAGAGTTTTGTTGGAATAAATACAAAGTAAAATCGATGAAATGAGCTTTAAAACCGATAAGATGTATATGTTTTTTAAAACGCGATAGAATATTAAGCTACCTATATGTACGGTATTTATAATACTTAATAGGTTAGTAAATAATTAATATTTATCTTTAAAATCAACTTAATTATTAATTTTCGTTGAATGAGTTACTTCTTAATTTTAGAAATATTCTACATTATAATTTTAATGTTAGTTTGTTATCGTGTAATTTTCGATACAGAAAACACTACAAAAGCTTTAGCCTATTTACTACTAGTTATTTTTGTTCCAATTTTAGGAATCATTATTTATTTTTCATTTGGAGTGAATTATCGGATTCGGAAAATGTATGGGAAAAAATTATTGACCAATACGAAGCTTCAAAGCAATCTTGAAAAAAAGTTAATCACATATTCTAAAGGTGTTTTAAAAGAAGGGGATGAGAATGTTCAAGATAGTAGAAAACTTGTTAACTTAATACTGAAGGAAAATCTTAGTCCATTAACCGATAATAATTCGGTGAAATTACTTTTAAATGGTGAAGAGAAGTTCCCTGAAGTGCTAAAAAGTTTAGCTGAAGCAAAAGATCATATTCATATAGAGTATTATATTTTTGAAGATGATAATATTGGTAATGAAATTATAGAACTCCTAATTAAAAAGAAAGCTGAAGGTCTTGAAGTTCGGTTTATTTATGATGATTTTGGTAGCCGCTCAATACGGAGAAAACAAGTTAAGAGATTGAGGGACGCTGGTGTCAAAATATTTCCTTTTTATAAAATTAAATTAATAGCCCTTGCTAATAGAATTAATTATCGAAACCATAGAAAAATAATAATTATCGATGGACATACCTCATTTGTTGGCGGTATTAATGTAAGCGATAAATACATAAATGGGGAACCAAGTAAAAACAAGGTGTATTGGCGAGATACACATTTAAAAATTGAAGGACCAGCAACATGGTATTTGCAATATCTGTTTTTATGCGATTGGAATTTTTGTGCACAGGATGAAATGTCCATTAATGAAAAACTTTTTCCACTTAAAGAGTCCTTCCTTTCCATAGAAGACAAGCATGTGCAAATTACTGCAAGTGGACCTGATTCTGATTTGCCTACCATTAAATTTGCTCTTTTACAGGCCATTAATCTAGCCGAAAAAGAAATTCTTATCACAACACCCTATTTTATTCCAAGCAAAAGTATTATGGATGCTTTAATTATTGCCGGAAAAAGTGGGGTTCAGGTAAAACTAATTGTCCCAAAAAAATCAGACTCTAAGTTGGTTAATGCTGCAGCTAGCTCGTATTACGCAGAATTATTGAAATCGGGGGTAGAAATTTATCGCTATCAAAAAGGGTTTGTCCATGCAAAAACAATGGTTATTGATAACGAAATAGCCATAGTGGGAACAGCAAATATGGATGTAAGAAGCTTCGATTTAAACTTTGAGGTAAACGCCATTGTTTACGACGAGGAAATATCGAATCAATTAAGAACCGCTTTCTACGAAGATTTAGAAGTTTCTTTAAAAATAGATTTAATAGCATGGTTGCAAAGACCTACCCTTTACAGGTTTTTAGATAAATTAGCACGCTTATTTTCGCCAATGCTATAAATTTCTCAATCAAAAATATAATAAGACAAATTATAATTGAATTTAGGTCAGTAAATACGCTCCACTACAATAGCCTATCGGTTTCTTTGATTTTTAATTCTGAATTTCATATTTCTTTTCCATAATTTTGCGCTCTTAAAAAAATATAGTCAATGATTTCAATAGATGCTTTAGCAGTAGAATTTAATGGTCACACCTTGTTTAAAGATGTTTCATTTGTTATAAATGAAAATGATAAGATAGCTTTAATGGGGAAAAATGGTGCAGGAAAATCAACCATGATGAAAATTATTGCTGGAGAGCAAAAACCGTCCCGAGGTCATGTTAGATTTCCTAAAGATGCAGTTATAGCTTATTTGCCACAACACCTTTTAACAGAAGATAACTGTACCGTTTTTGAAGAAGCTTCAAAGGCTTTCAAGCATATTTTTGCTATGCGAGACGAAATGGAGCAACTTAACAAAGCCTTGGAAACACGTACAGATTACGAGTCTGATGAATATATGTCCATTATTGAAAAAGTATCGGATTTAGGAGAAAAATTTTATGCTCTAGAAGATATTAATTACGATGCTGAAGTAGAAAAAGCTCTAAGAGGATTAGGTTTTAAACGTGAAGATTTACACCGTTTAACTAGTGAATTTAGTGGAGGATGGAGAATGAGGATTGAATTGGCTAAAATTTTACTTCAAAAACCAGATTTAATTCTATTGGATGAGCCTACAAACCATATAGATATTGAATCGGTTATTTGGTTGGAAGATTTTTTAATTAATAAGGCCAAAGCAGTAGTAGTTATTTCACACGATAGAGCATTTGTTGATAATATTACTAATAGAACTATTGAGGTAACTATGGGGCGTATTTACGATTATAAGGCCAATTACTCCCATTATTTACAATTGCGTGAAGAAAGACGTGCTAGCCAAATAAAAGCATATCAAGAGCAACAAAAGTTTATAGCAGATAATGTGGCTTTCATTGAACGATTTAAAGGTACATATTCCAAAACAAATCAGGTGAGTTCGAGAGAACGTATGCTAGAGAAACTTGAAATTATTGAGATTGACGAGATTGATAACTCATCTTTAAAATTACGCTTCCCACCATCTCAGCGTTCTGGTGATTATCCGGTAACTGTTCAAGATTTATCTAAATCTTATGGGGATCACGTAGTGTTTAAAAATGCAAACATGTCTATTTCTAGAGGAGAAAAAGTGTCTTTTGTAGGACGAAATGGAGAAGGGAAATCAACCATGATTAAAGCTATTATGGGCGAGATTGATTTTGAAGGAAAATGCAGCTTAGGGCACAACGTAAAAGTGGGGTATTTTGCCCAAAACCAAGCGTCATTGCTAGACGAAAGTTTAACGGTTTTTCAAACGGTAGATGAAGTTGCCGAAGGGGATGTAAGAACACAGATAAAAAATATCCTTGGTCGCTTTATGTTTGGTGGCGATGATATCGATAAAAAAGTAGGTGTGTTATCTGGAGGAGAAAAAACCAGATTGGCTATGGTTAAATTACTTTTAGAGCCAGTTAACTTGCTTATTCTTGATGAGCCAACTAACCATTTAGATTTAAAATCGAAAGACGTGTTAAAAGAAGCACTTTTAAATTTTGACGGTACCTTAATTTTAGTATCTCATGATAGAGATTTTCTTCAAGGATTATCTCAAAAGGTTTTTGAATTTAAAGATCAAAGGGTTATAGAACACTTTGAAACTATCGATGCCTTTTTAGAAAGAAACAGGATAGAAAATTTAAAGCAAATTGATTTAAAAAGTTAATTTTAAAAATTAAACAAAACATAAAATTGGTTGAACCGAAGTTTATTTGGTTCAACCAATTTGTTTTTCATTATTCTTGATACACTTCACCACGATGTGGCTTTAAAGCATCGCGAACAGGTTTCATATGGTCTTCTAAAACTACCATGAAAGCTATGGCGTGCATTTCACCTAGTATTTGAAATCCTGTTATGTTTAAATCCAGTTTTTCAATTGCAATGTATTCTTTTAAATGTTTTTCGTGATGCTCTGCTGTTTTAGCGGAATTAGGCCCTGTAAAGTCCCAAATTAGTTTAAGTTTTCTCATTATTTATTGAAGTTCCATTTTCTGCAAAGTTCTTAAAATCTTGCATGTATTGTTTAGTTTGTTTACTTAAAATTCCAGGCATCAAAAGAATAAACATTCTCATCCTAAAATTCATGGGGATACACTCGGTAATACTAGTCCATTTTGTATGTAATTCAGGTGTTTCTGAAAAATAATTTTCTTGAATTCTTTGCATTCCATCTGTATCATACATGACTTGTATTTTGTGTGGAAATTGTTTGTAAATAACGGTTTCTTCAAGTGCTGTTTCTCGTTTTCCTAATTTGTAAACCAACTTCATTTTAGATCCAATATCACCCGGAACTCCAGAAATATAGTCGTACCTTATAAACCCTCTTTGCCAATGTTTTAGGTTTTTTGGGTTTTGGAGTTTTTTTAAAAAATCGGTTAATGGAATCTTAATTATTATTTCTGTAGTGTATTTCATTTAATAAAACTAGTTTAGACTGCTGAAAATAAAGGGACTAAAATGCTTAAGGGTTTGAAAGTTAACATTTGAAAAAGTTTCAACTACCTAATAGTTTTGAGTTTACATTCTGAAAACCCAATTTTTTCTAAAAACAATTTATTAAATATAAACAAAATATATTAAAAGCTTTTGAAAGCCGATTGGTTTTGAATACTAAAAAACTTTCTAAACCGTTTGTTAATGCACCTTGCATAATAGCTTAATATTACTACTTTTGCACTCATATATAAAAATAAATAAACATGATTAGATATTTTTTAAGCCTTGTTTTTTCCTTGTGTTTTTTCGCTATTTACGCTCAAGAAAATAATGATTCTGTCTTGTTTTCTGTTGAAAACGATCCTGTATACACATCTGAATTTATAAGAGTTTTTAATAAAAACATCGACTTAGTGAAAGATGAATCACAAAAAGATGTGTCTGAATATCTAAAACTGTTCATTAACTATAAGTTAAAACTTAAAGAAGCTCAAAGCCTAGGGTTAGACAAAAAACAATCATATATAAGAGAATTGTCTAGTTATAAATCGCAGTTGGCAAGTAACTACATGACAGATTCTAAAGTTACGGATGAGTTGGTAGAAGAAGCTTACAATAGAATGATAAATGAAGTTGAAGCGCAACATATATTAATTCGTTTAGACGAAAATCCTAGTCCAGCTGATACGTTAAAAGCATATAATCAGCTCTTAAAGCTAAGAGATAGATTAGCAGGTGAAGGTTTTGAGGCTCTTCAAAAAGAAGTGCATAATGGCAATACAGTTTTTGCAGAAGATTTGGGTTATTTTTCAGCCTTTAAAATGGTTTACGAATTTGAATCGGCAGCATATAACACGCCAGTAGGAGAAGTGTCAATGCCATTCAAAACTCGTTTTGGCTATCATATTGTTTTGGTTACTAACAAAAGGACTTCAAGAGGAGAGCGCACTGTTGCTCATATTATGATTAATAATCAGAATAAAGAAAAATCTGAAGAAGATCCAAAAACAAGAATAAACGAGATTTATTTAAAACTACAACAAGGGGAGGATTTTGCTTCTTTAGCAAAACAATTCTCAGAAGATCAAAGTACAGCAAGTAAAGGTGGATTACTTACTCCTTTTACTGGAGGGCAATTAAGTGCTATTGAATTTGAGAATGTAGCATTTGGTTTAAATGAAATTGGCGAAATATCAAAACCATTTGAAACACAATACGGTTGGCATATTATAAAACTATACGGTAAAAAACCGGTAGAGTCTTTCGATAAATTAAAAGTAGAGTTGGTAGAGAAGGTTAAAAGAGACTCGAGGTCTAAATTAATCAACCAATCAATGTTTAATACCTTAATGGAGCAATATCAAGTTTCTAGTAAACAACCAGATTTAAGCTACTTTGTTTCTATATTAAACGACAGTTATTTCAATGGTGCTTGGTTGTTGCCACAAGAATTTAAAGGCGATAAAACTTTAATTAAAATTCAAGACAAAACACTAAGTTATCAAGATTTTGGTTCATTTTTAGAGAAAAGCCAACGTCGCCAATTACCTAAAATTTCTTTAGAAGCTTTAGTTTCGAATACTTACAATAGCTTCTTGGAACAACAATTGTTAAAATACAAGGAAGAACGCTTAGAGTTTGAAAATAAGGATTATGCAAATATTGTAGAGGAATATAGAGACGGGTTATTGTTGTTCGATTTAATGGAAACTGAAATTTGGAATGCTGCTAAAAATGACTCTGTTGGACTGGATCAGTATTATAAGCGTAATAAAGAATCTTATTATTGGAGCCAAAGAGCTGATGCCGTGGTAGCATCTTCAGCTAAAAAATCTGTTATAAAGAAAGCTCAAAAGCTAATGCGTAAAAATAAAACCCCAGAGCAAATAAAAGCAGCGCTTAATTCTGAAAATGAAATAGATGTTATCTTTACAACAGGGATTATGGATAAACAACATCAATCCTTACCAGAAGATTTTCAGTTTAAAACAGGTGTTTCAGATATTTATAGTTTCAACGATTCTTTCATAGTTGCTAATGTAAAAGAAGTTCTACCTAAAACATTAAAAACTTTCGAAGAGGCCAAAGGAGCTGTAATTAGCGATTTTCAGAATTATAAAGAAGCTAATTGGATTTCAGAATTAGAAAAAAAATATAAGGTAACCGTTTATCCCGAAGTTCTTGAACAAGTAAAAGAATCACTAAATAAGTAACCTTGAAATTAAAAACCAACATATTATTTTTATGTTTCATTGCATTGCTAACTGTGTCTTGCGATTTCTTTAAACAGACCGACGACAGAAAACCAGTAGCAAGAGTAAACGATACTTATTTATACGAAGAGGATATTCAAGACCTTGTAAAAGAAGGCATGTCTAAACAGGACAGCGCTGTAGTTGTAAACAACTTTATTAATCATTGGGCAACTCAGCAATTATTGTTAAGTGGAGCAAAACTTAATTTAACAGAGTCGAAACAGCGAACCTTTGATAAATTCGCCATAGATTACAAAAACGACTTATATTCTAAGGCATACATGGAAGCCTTAGTTGCTCAAAATATAGATACTCTAATTAGCCAAGAAGAAATAGAGGCTTACTACAACGAAAACAAACAGATTTTTAAGTTGAATGAAGATTTAATTAAGCTAAGATATATTAACGTAGGTGAAAATCTTTTGGATCTTAAAGAACTTGAAACTAAATTCAAACGTTTTAACGATGAAGATAAAAAAGAACTTGATTCTATATCCATTCAATTTAAATCCTTTTCGTTAAAAGACTCAGTTTGGGTGAAAGTAGATCAGGTAATTGATAAAATTCCCCCGTTTACAAGTGAAAACCGAAACGAATTGTTAAAAAAATCTAATTTTATACAACTCAAAGACTCATTAGGATTATATTTGGTGCATATTACCGATGTATTACTTAGAAATAGTACAGCGCCAATAGAATACGTTAAGCCTACAATTGACAAGATTGTTATTAACAAAAGAAAATTAGAACTCGTAAGAGAATTAGAAAAAGACATTAAAAAAGATGCTATTAAACATAAGAAATTTGAAATCTATAACTAAATTAAATCAGTACCTACTTATTTGCTTGGCCACTTTGGCTACTCAAATTGTTTCAGCACAAATCATTATTGAAGACGAAGTAAGCGAAGTTGAGGAAGTAAAATCCGATACGACCGATAGGTCAAATTTGAGAAAAATTGACGGCGTTGCAGCTGTAGTAGGAGACTATATCATTTTAGATTCCGATATAGACAATACCATCCTTCAGCTTAAAGCACAAGGAGCTTCTATGGAAGGTGTAACAAGATGTCAATTGTTTGGAAAATTACTTGAAGACAAATTGTATGCACATCACGCTATTCAGGATAGTGTTTTAGTTTCAGATGCTGAAATTCGAGCTACAGTAGATTATCAATTACAACAGTTTTTAGATCAATCGGGCAAAACCATGGAGGAGCTAGTTGCTTTTTATAATAAAGAGGACGAAAAAAGTTTTAGAGAAGAAATGTTCGAAATCAACAAAAGCAACAAGTTGGCTAGCGAAATGCAAAAGAAAATTATTGAGGATGTAGAAGTAACCCCAGAAGAAGTTAGACAGTTCTTTAATAAAATTCCAGTAGATGAAAGACCAACTTTTGGAACAGAATTAAAAGTATCTCAGATTGTTATCGAACCTGAAGTTTCAGAAGCTAATAAACAAAAAGTAATTGATCGTTTAAATCAATTTAGAACAGATGTTATTGAAAACGGAGCTAGTTTTCGTTCTAAAGTAGTTTTATATACAGATGACAAAGCATCCATTCCTACAGGAGGTTTATACACCTTAAATAGAAAAAAACCAATGATGGTTAAAGAGTTTAGAGAAGTAGCTTTTACATTACAAGAAGGTGAGATTTCTGAACCTTTTGAAACCGATTACGGATGGCATATTATTTATTTAGAAAAAATTAGAGGACAAGAATACGATGTTCGTCATATATTATTAATTCCAGAGGTTTCTCAAAGTGCCATTGCAGAAGCAAAAACTAAAATAGAAAACATCCGTGAACGTATCGTTTCAGGGGATATTTCTTTTGAAGATGCAGCAAGAGAATCAAGTGATGAAAAAGAAACTAGCAGTGAAGGTGGATATTTAATTAATCCAGCAACCCAAGATTATAATTTTGAACTTACAAAAATGGATCCAGAATTATATGGGCAAATCCAAGGTTTAAAGGATGATGAAGTAAGTTTAATTATTACAGAAAGAGGAAGAACTGGAGATATTAAGTTTAAAATAATGAAAGTTACTGATCGTGTAGATGAGCATGTTGCAGATTATTCTAGAGATTATCTTAAAATAAAGGATTTAGCTTTAACGGAAAAACGATTTAAAGCTATTGAAGAATGGCAAGACGTTAAAATTATGGAAACCTATATTAAAATAAATGGGGTACACAGAGATTGCGATTTTTCTAGTAACTGGTTAAAAAAATAAACATGTCTGACGTAGCTAAAGTAGAAGCATTAGTTAAAAACTATCACTCCTTAAAATCTGAAATTGCCAAGGTAATTATCGGTCAAGATGAGGTGGTGAGTCAAATTCTAATTTCTATTTTTTCAGGAGGACACGCTTTGCTTATTGGAGTTCCAGGATTAGCAAAAACTTTAATGGTAAATACCATTGCTCAAGCGTTGGGACTTAATTTTAAACGAATTCAATTTACACCGGATTTAATGCCAAGTGATATTCTTGGAAGTGAAATACTAGACGAAAACAGACATTTTAAATTTATTAAAGGACCTATTTTTTCAAATATTATTTTAGCCGATGAAATAAATAGAACTCCGCCAAAAACTCAAGCAGCTTTGTTGGAAGCTATGCAGGAGCGTTCTGTTACTGTTGCTGGACATAATTATAAATTGGATTTACCTTACTTCGTATTGGCAACTCAAAACCCTATCGAACAAGAAGGGACCTATCCGTTACCGGAGGCTCAATTAGATCGTTTTATGTTTGCTATTAATTTGGATTATCCAAGCTTTGAAGAGGAAGTGCAAGTCGTTAAGTCTACAACTACAGATATCCAAGCAAAAGTAAAATCATTGTTTTCAGCACAAGAAATAATAGATATCCAACAGGTTATCCGAAGAATTCCTGTAGCTGATAATGTAATTGAGTATGCAGTAAGTATGGTTTCTAAAACCCGACCAAATGGATCAACAGCTCCAGAATTGGTTAAAAACTATATTGATTGGGGAGCTGGTCCAAGAGCTTCACAAAATTTAATTTTGGCAGCTAAAACTCATGCAGCTATTAATGGGAAGTTTTCTCCAGATATAGAAAATGTTCAAGCCGTTGCAGAAAGTATTCTAAGGCATCGTATTATTAAAAACTACAAAGCAGAAGCCGAAGGCATCACAGAAGAACAAATTATTAAAAGTTTGTTCTAGTTTTTAAAGCTTAGTACTTTATAGCTATATTTCTTGTTAATCAGGTTTTATATATAATTTATTCAATAAAATTTTATTGTTAATTTATTATTATAAGCCATGATAATTTGCGAAATAATTAAAATATTGTTTAAATATTCATTGTTATTTGAATTATATTTAGTGTTTCTTTCATTCTGTTACATATTTTTAAATCTCCTTTAAAATTTGTAATTTTGCATAACCATTCATTTAGGGTAACTTTAAACAAATACTAATTTTATTAAATACAACTTATGGCCTTCGATATAGACATGATTAAAAAAGTGTATTCTACAATGGCAGATCGAGTAGATACTGCACGTAAAATTGTGGGAAAACCATTAACACTTTCAGAAAAGATTTTATACGCACACCTTTGGGATGGAAATCCTACAAAAGCGTTTGTAAGAGGTAAAGATTATGTGGACTTTGCTCCAGACCGTATTGCTTTACAAGATGCTACGGCGCAAATGGCATTATTGCAGTTTATGCAAGCCGGAAAATCTAAAGTAGCAGTTCCAACTACAACACATTGTGATCACTTAATCCAAGCGAAACAAGGTGCAGTACCAGATTTGAAACGTGCTAACGAAACAAGTAATGAGGTTTTCGACTTTTTAGCTTCAGTTTCTAATAAATATGGTCTTGGTTTTTGGAAGCCAGGAGCAGGTATTATTCATCAAGTTGTTTTAGAAAATTATGCATTCCCAGGAGGTATGATGATTGGAACTGATTCACATACGGTAAACGCAGGTGGATTGGGTATGCTAGCTATTGGTGTTGGTGGTGCAGATGCTGTGGATGTTATGGCTGGAATGGCTTGGGAGTTAAAATTCCCAAAGTTAATTGGTGTTAAATTAACAGGTAGATTAAATGGATGGACATCTGCAAAAGATGTTATTCTTAAAGTAGCTGGAATCTTAACTGTAAAAGGTGGAACAGGTGCTATTGTTGAGTATTTTGGTCCTGGTGCTAAAAACTTATCTTGTACAGGAAAAGGAACCATTTGTAATATGGGAGCCGAAATTGGAGCAACTACATCTACTTTTGGATACGACGATTCTATGGAACGTTATTTACGTGCTACCGATAGAAATGATGTTGCTGATGAAGCAAATAAAATTCGCGAGTACTTAACTGGTGACGATGAGGTTTATGCATCTCCAGAAGATTACTTCGATCAAGTTATTGAAATCGATTTAGACACATTACGCCCACATTTAAACGGACCATTTACACCAGATTTAGCAACACCAGTTGGTGAACTTGGCGAAAAAGCAAGAAAAAATGATTGGCCTTTAAAGGTAGATTGGGGATTAATTGGATCTTGTACAAACTCATCTTATGAGGATTTAACCCGTGCAGCATCTATTGCGAAACAAGCTGTAGATAAAAAAATTAAAGCGAAATCTGACTTTGGAATCAATCCTGGTTCAGAGCAAATCCGTTTCACAGCAGAACGTGATGGAGTATTGAAAATATTTGAGGATTTAAATGCTACCATCTTTACAAATGCTTGTGGACCTTGTATTGGACAATGGGATAGAAGTGATAGAAAAGGAGATGAAAAGAATACAATTGTGCATTCTTTCAATAGAAACTTCTCTAAACGTGCAGATGGAAATCCGAACACGCATGCTTTTGTAGGATCTCCAGAAATGGTAGCAGCAATTGCTATATCTGGTCGTTTAGATTTTGATCCAATGAATGATACATTAATCAATGAAGATGGTCAAGAAATTAAACTTGATGAGCCAAAAGGATTGGAGTTACCACCATTAGGATTTGATGTAAAAGATTCAGGTTATGTAGAGCCTGTTGAAGACGGAAGTACTGTTGATGTATCTGTAAGTCCGACTTCAGAGCGTTTGCAACTATTAACGCCGTTCCAACCAATAGGTAACTCTATTAAGGGTGCGAAGCTATTAATAAAAGCATTTGGAAAATGTACTACAGACCATATTTCTATGGCAGGTCCATGGTTGCGTTTTAGAGGACATTTAGATAACATCTCAAACAACATGTTAATTGGTGCTGTAAATGCATTCAACCAAAAGACAAACTTTGTTAAAAATCAATTAACTGGTGATTATGCTGGTGTTCCAGATGTAGCACGTGATTATAAAGCTAAAGGAGTTTATTCAATAGTAGTTGGAGATCATAACTACGGTGAAGGTTCTTCTAGAGAGCATGCAGCTATGGAACCAAGACATTTAGGTGTGGCTGCTGTTTTAGTGAAGTCATTTGCACGTATCCACGAAACCAACCTTAAAAAACAAGGGATGTTAGGTTTAACATTTGCTAACGAAAGTGATTACGATTTAATTCAAGAAGATGATACAATTAACTTCTTAGATTTAAATGAGTTTTCTCCAGACAAACCATTAACATTGGAGTTTGTGCATGCAGATGGTTCGAAGGATGTTATAGTAGCAAATCATACTTATAACCAAGCTCAAATTGATTGGTACAAAGAAGGTTCTGCACTTAATTTAATAAAAAAGCAAAACGCTTCTTAGTTTAAAAGAAAATGTATTTATAAAAAACTCCTGAAAACATTTCAGGAGTTTTTTGTTTATGTAAGTATGTGTAATTATTCTCGTCGATATAATTTATGAAAAAACCGAAAATAAGTATTAGTAATATAGTTTTTATTGTATTGATAGCCTTGTTAATATTTCCTCAAACCAGAACTCCAATTCAGGTGTTTTTAAACAAGGGATTAGCACTATTTGGTCCTTCTGTTATTGAAGAGGCTAAAAGAGAAAAACTAACGGATTATAATTGGCACCTGGTTAATGATTCCGGTGAAGCTTATGATTTTAATGAAGCTAAAGGGAAAGTTGTCCTAATTAATTTTTGGGCAACATGGTGTCCTCCATGTATTGCAGAAATGCCAAGTTTAGATGAATTATATAAAACTTATAAAGACGACGTTGTTTTTCTTTTTGTTTCAAATGAAGATTCTAAAACAATTTCAAGCTTTTTAAATAAACATAATTATAGTTTTAAGGCCCATTCTCCAACTTCTGCAGCTCCAAAGATATTTGAAGTGGGAGCAATTCCAAGAACCTATCTTATAGATCAACAAGGACAGATTGTTATTGATAAAACAGGTGCAGCCAATTGGAATAGTGATGGGGTAAGAAAGCAATTGGATGAAATTATCAATCAATAATTACCTCTAAGCAAAAATGTTTATATTGAATTCTAGTAAAGCTTAAGATTTGTTTAGGCGTATGTTTTTTTGCTTATGAAATCTATTTGAAAATAAATTAGAGAGGTTTTATTAGAAATCGCAACAACTACAATTGGATGTTCAATTACGGTTTTGATATATTCTTCATCCCTCTTAAGAAAATCCTTTTTGATTTGTCTTAATTTTCAAATACTCGAGTTTCTAATTATAAAAAAAACTAAAGGCTTACTTTAGTGAAATTTATTAATGCAGGGAAGTTTCAATTTAATAGTGCGCACGAGAAGAGCATAACCTATAAATTTCATTGATTTTAGCTAAATTACTAAAACAATCATAAACCCATTATATATAATAATTTACACTAATTTATGTTCTAAATTTAATCTCATTTAATTTTTAAAGTTAAATAAAATTAATGTAAATTAGGGGTAAAAATAGGGGTAATTATGGCTTCAATTAATTATAGAACAAGGGAAAATAGTAAAGGGGAATCAATTTATTTAAGATTTAAACCTGGAATGGGTGGAGATTACGAGGTTTCAACAGGAATTAAAGTGCCTAAGGGTAAGTGGAGTTCTGTAAAGGAACAAATCAATCAAACAGACAAGGTTGATTATGGTAAATTGAATAAAAAGCTTCGAGACCTTAAAACTCATATTAGAAAACAATTTGATAATGATAGTTTTGAAGGTGTTATTATTGATAATACTTGGTTAAGAAATAACATAAAAATATTTTTTAATCAAGCAATCCCTGACAATAGTAGTAATTCTAAAATATATTTAATTCCATTTTTAGAAAAATATATTGAGGAAGAACAGAAAAGAGTTATTAAAGGGGACATAGGCAAAAGAACAATTGATTATTATAAGTCGCTAAAAAAGAAACTTGATGGTTTTCAAGAATTTTCGGGTAAAAGGATTAGGCTGTCTGATATTACGGTAGGTTTTAATTATGAATTCATTAGTTATTTAGAAAATGAACATTATTTGTCTGCTAATACTATTGGTAGATATGTTAAATATATAAAACAGCTTTGCCGTAATGCAGAAATGAAAGGAATTGCGGTTTCTAAAGATTATGAAAGTAAACTCTTTAAAGCACCATCAGGAAATACCTATGATGTTTATTTAACTAAAGAAGAAATTGATGCTATTTTTAGACATGAATTTACAAATGAAAAATTAGATAATGCTAGAGATTGGCTAATTATATCTGTTTGGACAGGATTACGAGTTTCTGACTTGTTAAGGTTAAATACCTCCTTTATTAAGGATGAAAATTTCATAAAGATAACTACTGTAAAAACTAAAACTCCAATTTCAATTTTTATTAATCCATACGTGAGAGAGATTTTAAATAAAAGGAAAGGCAAATTTCCAAAAAAAATATCTTCTCAAAAGTTCAACGATTATATTAAAGTTGTTTGTAAAGAAGTTGGTATTGATAATTTGGTCAAAGGAGCAAAACTAGTACCAATTGATATTGGCGAAAATGGTAAAGAAGAAATCATATATAGAAAGAGAAAAGGGGAGTATAAAAAGTATGAACTCATATCCTCACATGTTGGTAGAAGAAGTTTTGCTACAAATATGTATGGTAAGCTTAATACATTAGCTATTATGAAAATAACAGGACATACAACTGAAAAGCAGTTTTTAAGCTATATTAAGACTTCTGAAAATGAATATGCAGAACAACACAAGGAATATTGGGAAAATAATCCCTTAAATAATTAATTTTTATATCTTTATAACTTATAATACTTACATCAAGAATCTTTAATAAGATACCAACCGAGACGAGAGTCAACGGTGGTCAAAAGATGTGGACAGTCTGTCAAAATAAAGCGCAACTTTCCCCTTTTCTTGATGTAATAAAAAGTTTACACCATGAAAATAGCGAAGTTTCTTAACAAATTTAAACAACAGACAAAGAAAAAAACACAACTGAAAGTCGATGCATTACCATCTTCTTATAGAGTAACTGTCCGTAATAATATCGCTTTAACACCAGAATCAGAATTACCAACGATTTTGGAATGCTTAAATAGTTATGGTATTTCAATTAAAGATAAAACGGTAGAAGAGATTGAACGTGATATAGATAAGCAAGTTAAGGCGTGTATAGATGATGAACTATCAAGGTATCCTGAAAATACTAAAGTGAATTTTGCGCTTCAAGGCTTTTTAAAAAATAGTCATAATCGTAATATGATTATATTAAAAAATCATATCATAACCTTAAAAGATTGGCTAGAGTGTTAAAATAATTCTTTCAACTCTATTTTTAATGCCCTACAAATTTTTAGTAAAGTAGTGATTGTTGTGCTAATTTCACCTCTTTCAATTTTACCAACTTGATTTCTTGGTATGTTAGCATCATAAGAAAGAACAGCTTGAGATAAATCCATCTCTTTCCTTTTCTGTTTTATTTTTTCTCCAACAGTTTTTAAAAGTTGGACTACCTAATAAATTTGGTACTATTTTTTAAGCTACATTTTTATTATTTTTCATTATTAATTCTACTTCCTCCTCCATTGGAGATTTATAGTCTAAAGCAGAATGAAGTCTTTTACAATTATACCATTCGATGTAGCGTTCAATTACCCTGTAAGCATCTAAATAGTAATTGAAAACATATCTATTAGTACATTCGTACTTTATTGTTTTAAACAAGCTCTCTGCAACAGCATTGTCCCAGCAATTTCCTTTTCTGCTCATACTGTCTTGTTACAACGGTTTTGTATAAGATTAGTTGCGTGTTTTAAGCACCTAATTTAGTAAATACAAACCGAATATAAAATCCTAGAGGATATTCGTAGGTAGACTTGCACTAGCAATTAATTTTATACAGTGTTGTGCAATGTTTTTTTTACACGCCTACAGCACCTGCTCCTGAAGAGATAGACTCAACAGTATTTCCTCTTACTCTTGCATTATATCCTTTAATCGATTCGCCTTTAAGCAGTTTTCGTACTAATATTAATCTTCGGTAATAGGTGTTTTCAAAACGTATTGCCAAGGTGAATAGCATTATAATTATTCCTGCAATAATGGAATAACCATACAATGCTTTTGAAGCAGTAAGTACAGCTTGTATTCGCGAACGTCCATATACTGCCAGTCCACCACCTCTAAATTGTGATAAGTTTACTGCATCTAAATGATGTGCTATGTTTTCCAACCCTTGCAACTGTAATTTGTAAAACAACCAAGAGTAAATGGCTCCAGCAAATGCTACACTTATCAATGAACGGATTACAATTGACAAGGATGCAACTGCTAAGGTTTCTGCCATATCAAAACCATCTAAGGCATAAAACCAAATACTTATAAAAAGGATAACCATTCCCATCCCTCTTAATATAGAAGGAACAATTAAATAGTTGATGTCTACTTCTGGACTGATTAAAAAATACATCATTACAAAATGTAAGGTGTAAAAAATCATTCCTGAAATAATTAAAAATTTGGTAGGCCATTTTTTTGCATACCACTTTCTAGCATAAATAGCCCCTATAATAATTCCTGGTACCATTGCGTAATTCAATAGGTTGTTGGTGAGCGAATCATAGCCAAGAATACCAACCGTAAAGGTGTTTTGAATAACACCTGAAGCTAAAAACATACCCAAACACATCAATAAAATAAAGCCTTGAATAAAGTTTTTCTTTTTAAAAACACTTAACGGAACATAAGGTCGTTTTAATCCTTTTTGTCGCCATAGAAAAAGAATCATAGTGATGATAAAGCCAATGGTTGAAGCTTGTATATAGCTTGAAGCAAACCAATCTTGTTGTTTGGCAAATACTAAGGTATATGTTAATAGAAAAAAGGATACTACAAAAAGAAACATACTCAATAAATCAATTTGATATAAAGGTAATTTTCTCGAGAACCGTAAATCGTGCATAAAAACAACCGAGATAAGCACCAATACAAGCATTATAATTGCCATTACCAAATAGACCGATTCCCATTGTAGGTTATAGGCAATTTTTGCAAAGAAATAACCTCCTATTTGAGCGGTTGAAATACTTAAAGGATAAAATACTGTATAAAATTTGGTTCGGTCGCCATCTGGACTTAGAATAAATAATAGCGGAAGTACAAACTCAATAATGGCAATGATTTTAAAAAAACCAATGACAAAGTTTGCTGCAATAATAACATACGGACTATCTGTGGTTATAATGGCCATTGAGCACAATGCAATCATCGACAAACTGGTAATCATCAACTCTTTACTCCTAAAGCGCATTTTAAAACGCAACAAATACGGTAAGGCTGTACCCATTCCAATAAAGGAAGCATAGTTCGCAAACGAGAGATATTCGGAATAAAGTGCCAAATCACTCATCATATTGCTAAAATTGGGTGTATAAATTCCACCTACAACCAATAACGGAAATAGGTATAGAATAATGAGCAATAGCATTGCGGGTTTAGGTACCCAATCTTTAAAAAGTCCTTGGTTATACATTGGTTATTCTACGATAATATTTACATTCATTCCTACACGTAAACGATTTAAATCTTCTTCTGAATTATCTTCGGTAAAATCAATACGAACCGGAATACGTTGCTGTACTTTCACGAAATTCCCTGTAGAATTATCCACAGGAATGGTTGATAATTTTGAACCTGTAGCTGCCGAAATAGAACTTACTTTGCCTTTAAAGGCTTTTCCGCCCAAAGCATCGACTTCAATAGTAATGGCTTTTCCTGCAACAATATCTTCCATTTGGGTTTCTCTAAAATTGGCAATAACCCATTTTTTATCATCGGTTACAATACTGGCTACTTGCTGACTAGGATTTAACAACTGTCCTTCGTTAACTTTACGTCTTCCCATAAAGCCATCGTAAGGTGCTGTGATAACAGTATAAGATAAATTGAGTTTCGCTAAGTCTAAAGCTGCCTCTGCTTGCTTGATTCCTGCTTGGCTCATTTCAATTCTACCATCCATTTCACGAAGCGAATAATCTACCGATTTACGTTGTCCTAATAAGGCGTTGTATTGCGCTTTGGCAGCATCGTACTTGGTTTTTATACCATCGTATTGTTGTTGGGTTACCGCTTCATCTTTTAACAAGGCAGCAAAACGATTTAAGTCTCTTTCAGAATTTTCTAAATTGGATTTTGCACCAGCAATATTGGCTTCAATAATAGACGTGTTGTTAGCAACTGTATTAATTGTTGATTTTGCTGTTTTTTCACCAGCTAAAGCACTTAAATAAGCAGCTTCGGCTTGTAAAACTTTGGCTTTAATTTCGCTATCATCTAAAATCACCAACGTATCGCCTTTTTTTACTCTCTGGTTTTCTTCGAAACGAATTTCTTTAATATAAGCGGAAACTCTGGTGTTTATTGGATTGATATAAGCTTCTACTTGTGCATCGTTTGTAAAGTTTTTATCGCCAATATGGAAATAGTGTTTTAATACAAAAATCAAGGCAACTAATGCTACTAAAAATATAAGTAGATTGATAAAAAACACCGTTTTTTTGTTTTTACCTGCTTTCTTTTCGGTTTTTGAATTGTTATCTGACATCTTTATTCTTTTTGCAATGGTTATAGTGTTCCTACAGTTTTTAATACATTATAGTATGCCTGAAGGATATTAATTTCTGAATTTACATATTGTAATTCGGCTTCTAATTTAGAGTTGCTAGCATCTAACATTTCAGTAATAAGTGCTAACTGATTTAAATATTTTTTTTCAATAATTTTATAGTTTTCTTCAGCCAAACGTTTGCTTTCTAAATAGGTTGCTTTTTGTGAAATTGCTTCGTTGTATTTTAAATAAGCTGCTTGTGTAGCCACTTGTAAATTTTGTTGAGTAAGCGTTTTGGCTTCGGTTACTTGCTCTACTTTTAACTTGTTTAATGACTCTTTTGCTTTGTTTTTGTAAAGCGATTCAATATTATAGGTTAACGATACACCAACTTGCCAACTATTAAAGTACACATCGTTTATTGGAAAGGAATTGGTTAATGGACGTTGCATATTGTAACCAGCAAAGCCTGCCAAAATAGGTAGCTTATCTGCTTTGGTAATATCTAAGCTCGTTTCGGCTAATTCCTTTTGGGTATCCATAGTTCTAATGAGTGGATGATTGGTAGCTACTTCATCTTGATATGTTTCTATATTTTGTAACGCAGGATTAAGTTTCAGCGTTTCTTCATCAGGAATAATTTTAGTATTTGCTGGTAATCCTAATGCAATAACCAATTGGTTGTTTAAAATTGAAATATTATTGTCTATCGTTACTATGGCTTGGTTTAAGGATGCTAATAATAAATCGCCACGAATTACTTCGTTACGTGTTACCATACCTTGATTGTAGAAACTAGTTACGTTATCAATTCGTTTTTGAGCCAATTTGATGTTTTCTAAAAAGACTTGCTTTTGATTGTACAATTTGTAAAGGCTTAAATAATTAGAAATCACCAAAGATTTAATGCCAATTTCATCATTTTCTACATTTAAGTTCGCCAATTTTTCTTGAAGATTTCCAACCTTAATGGTATTATTGATAGCGTTTCCTTTGTAAAGCAATTGTTGGGCTTGTAAGGAAAAGGTATTACCAAAATGTGGCATATCTACGGTTTGTAGGTTTGAAAAATCGGTGTCCAAAATTTCAATATCACCCAAATACATTGCTGTTGCACCTAACGAAACATTAGGTAGTTGAAGTTGTTTATAAACTTCGGTCTGCTGTTTGGCAATATCAACCGACTTTTTTGAGACTTTTAGTTTTTGATTGTTTTCTAACGCTAGTTGAACAATTTGGTCTATGGTATATTGTTTAGGAACAGCTTCTTGCGAAAAGCCAAAGCCATAAACAAATATGAGTAATAGGCTTACTGTTTGTTTTAAAAAATGCATAGATATTATAGTTATTTTAGTTCTTAACAAAAAGAACTTGTTGAATAAATTTTTTTAGTTTTCTTCCCACTTTCTAATTGCTTCATCTATTTTCTGATTTAAAAAGTTCTGAAAATCAATGACATCTTTCAGCTTGTTGTTAAATTCTATGTCGTTATTGCTTCGATGTTTTAAAACATCTTCCATTACATTGTTAAAATCATATAGTTTTTTAGCATATTCCTCAACTCTCTTTTTCCAATTTTCTAAATCTAGATAAAAGTATCTTTTTCTATCACCACTAAATGTTTTGTAATTAATTGTACCATCTTGTAAATGACCATTTATTGCATTGCTTACTGCACTTTTACTTGCGTTTAAAAACTCTCTAATTTCATCAAATGTTTTATAAGAAGGTTCGGCTAATAACAAGAAACTAAATACTCTGCTTGCAATGGGTGTTTTTCCAAATTGCTCATATACAACTCCAATATCTTCTACACGTTGTTTTAAATTATCCATATTAATTAAGAATTAGTATGGTGCAAATATACAAAGTTTTTTTAGTTCTGCAAATTAAGAACTGAAATTATTTATGATAAATTTTAAAACTAACTGCATCAATTATTTCAATAAATGAAAGGTAGAATGCTTCAACTAATCATAAGATGTGTGTGTTTCAGTAATAATTTGTCGTTGGCTGTTTTAGACAAGTTTTATGACATTAAAATATTTAGCCTTTATTCAGGACGGGTCAAAATGTTGCACAACG
>NZ_DATGNR010000021.1:0-2527 GCF_035306605.1 Xanthomarina sp.
TGTCGAATACTTAATGGACAAACTGAAAAACGCAGTCAAAAAGACTGGAATAAAAGAAATTGCTATTGGCGGTGGTGTTTCGGCAAACAGTGGAATTAGGAAAGCTCTTCAAGATGCCGAGCAAAAATATGGTTGGAAAACACATGTCCCTAAATTTGAGTTTTGCACAGACAACGCTGCTATGATTGCTATTGTTGGAGAATTGAAATACAAGGAAAGAGATTTTGCAGACTTCAATACGGTTGCTTCAGCACGGATGAAGTTTTAAGGAGAAAAACAAAAAAACTGGCGTCGATAAAAACTTCAGTTTAAATCAAACCCCAAATAGTCACGCCCAAATAGACAAGAATCATGCAGCTTTTTTACAATCCTAATATTTCAGAAAACTCAATAGATATAGTCTTCGACAAAGACGAGAGTCGCCACATTACAAAAGTGCTTAGAATGAGAGAAGGCGACACTCTTAAAATCACAAATGGAACAGGGTCTTTTTTCGATGCTGAAATAAGTGTAGTCACTCCAAAACAATGTATAGCTAAAATTTTAAAAGAAGAAAAAGTTAAACCACTACCCTATCACTTACATTTGGCTGTAGCTCCAACAAAATTGAACGATCGATATGAGTGGTTTTTAGAAAAAGCAACTGAAATTGGTGTCTCAGAAATCACACCCATTATTTGCGACCACAGCGAACGTAAAGTTATAAAACCTGAACGCTACCAGAAAATCATACAAAGCGCATTAAAGCAATCTTTAAAAGCCCATCTTCCCGTTTTAAATGAAGCAGTTTCACTAAAGAACTTTATTGAATCTACTAGTTCGAACGATGGAATATGCTGTATTGCTCATTGCGAAGAAAATGACAAAAACTCTTTGAAATCTGTTTTAAAACCTAATACTAAGATTACTATTCTAATTGGACCAGAAGGAGATTTTTCTCCCGAAGAGATTGAGCTCGCCTTAAAATCAGGATTTATACCCGTTAGTCTTGGCAATACACGCTTACGAACTGAAACTGCAGCGGTAGTAGCTTGCCATAGCGTGGCGTTTATCAATCACGAATAATTTACAATCTAACCACTTTCTTATTAAACAACTAGATCTCAATAAAATAGAAATAGTTGTTTCAAAATTAATTATTGAATTATATCCTTTCTGATTTTGTATTTTTGAAGCCTATGCGTCAAATATTATTTTCGATTTTTTTATTGTTTACTTTCGGAAGTACTCTTTCCCAAGAAATTGCCGTTCTTAAGTATGGTGGCGGTGGTGACTGGTATTCAAACCCTACTTCACTCCCAAACCTAATTAGTTTCTGCAATCAAAATATTGATACCGCCATAAATGAAAAACCTGAAACCGTAACGCCTGGAAGTGTTGATATATTTGACTATCCTTTTATACACATGACAGGTCATGGAAACGTATATTTCACACCTGAAGAAGCCGAAAATTTAAACAAGTATTTGATCAGTGGCGGATTTCTTCATATAGATGACAACTACGGAATGGACCAATACGTTCGGAAAGAAATTGCAAGAGTTTTTCCAAACAAAGAGCTAAAAGAACTTCCTGGCAATCATCCAATCTTTAGCATTCACTATAAGTTCCCTAATGGTCTTCCAAAAATTCATGAACACGACGGTCTGCCGCCACAAGCATTTGGGGTATTTGAAGAAGACAGATTAGTTTTACTATACACTTATGAATCTGATTTAGGAAATGGATGGGAAAATCAAGAGATTCACAATGACCCTCCAGAAGTGAGATTAAAAGCCTTACAAATGGGAGCTAATATTATAAAATACGTTTTTGAAAACTGAAATTGAAGAAAATAACTTCTTATTCACGTTAACAATAATTTGATTTTTCTTAATAACTGAATACAGTATATTTACGAAGTGAAAAGCACCGCCGAATCAATAACTTATGGAATTCTAAAAGCAATAGCTATAGTAGCTGGTGTTTTGTTTTTGTTTTGGTTTCTCTATAAAATCCAAGCTCTTATTCTTTTTCTAGGCCTAGCATTTGTAGTCTCCCTAATTGGTCGACCACTAATGGTGTTCCTTAAACGGCGTTTAAAATTAGGAAACGTATTCTCTTCTATTTTAACGCTTTTACTAATTGTATCCATACTCACACTGCTTGGAAGTATTTTTATTCCTGTACTTGTAAAACAAGGAAAACACATTTCAAAAATTGATTTTGAACAAGTTAAACGCGACCTAAACGAACTAAATATACAAGCTAGTGACTACCTTGGCGTAAACCACTTTCAACTAATTGAAGCTGTTAAACAAACCGAATATGTTCAAAATTTCGGCCTCGACATGATTCCAGGCTTTATAGGAACTGTTTTCGGAAATATAGGAAGCTTATTAGTGGCGGTTTTTGCAGTGCTATTTATATCATTTTTTCTTCTTAAAGACGAATACCTCATAGCCCGGACGGTATTAGCTTTAGCCAGGCGGAAGGACGAAGAAAAGTTTAAAAGAATAATGATAAAAATTAAAGAATTACTATCTCG